>ONKX01000116.1 GCA_900318555.1 uncultured Prevotellaceae bacterium
TGAGTGGCTGAAACCAGCAGTTTGCTAAACTGCCGTACGGGTTCCCGTACCGGGGGTTCGAATCCCCCTCCTTCCGCACCGAGGGGATTTCTCTGAGAGAGCAAGCGGTCGATTCATCTAATGGTTAGGATACAAGATTCTCAATCTTGGCATAGGGGTTCGATTCCCCTATCGACTACAAATAAAAGGGAATTCGAATGAATTCCCTTTTATTATTGTTATTGGATGCCGTCCTCACGTAATTTCTTTTGCCACTTCCAGGCT
This sequence comes from uncultured Prevotellaceae bacterium, assembly GCA_900318555.1. Lineage (GTDB taxonomy): Bacteria > Bacteroidota > Bacteroidia > Bacteroidales > Bacteroidaceae > Prevotella. The sequence goes on from ONKX01000116.1 coordinate 265, forward strand.
GAACGCAGCACATCTTCGGTGGGTGTCTCTGCCTTCCAGCCAAGCACTTTGTTGGCCTTGTCGACATTGCCCCAAACCTGTTCGATATCGCCTTCGCGACGCGGAGCATAGGTCCAGTTCACCTTGACGCCAGTAGCTTTCTCGAAGCCTTCGACGACCTCAAGGGTAGAAAGTCCGCGACCCGTTCCGATGTTGAACACCTCAACAGCATCCGTTTCGGGCTTGTCAAGCACGCGCTCCATCGCCTTGACATGCGCAACAGCCAAATCGACAACATAGATATAGTCGCGGATACAGGTATGGTCGGGCGTATTGTAGTCGTTGCCGAAAATCTTCAGCTGCTCACGAATACCCATTGCGGTCTGGGTAACGAAAGGAATCAGATTCATGGGCACACCGTTGGGCAGTTCACCAATCAATGCAGAGGGGTGAGCACCGATGGGGTTGAAGTAGCGCAGGATGATCGACTTGATAGGCGCACCGCTATGGATATAGTCCTGAATGATCTCCTCGTTAATCTGCTTGGTATTGCCGTAGGGCGACATAGCCTTCTGGATAGGTGCATTCTCGGTGACTGGCAGGTTCTCCTGCGCAGGCTGTCCGTAAACAGTGCAGCTCGACGAGAAGATGATGCCTTTCACGTTGTACTTCGGCATCAGTTCCAACAGGTTGATGAGCGACACCAAGTTATTGCGATAGTACATCAGCGGCTTCTCAACGCTCTCGCCAACGGCCTTCGAGGCAGCAAAGTGAATGATACCCTCAATGTCAGGATACTGCTGGAAGATGCGTTCCATAGCGTCCTTGTCGCAGCAGTCGGCCTTGATGAACTCAGGACGGATGCCCGTAATCTTCTCAATACCATCTACGACGTTGGCATTCGAGTTGGAGAGGTTATCAACAATGACTACTTTGTAGCCTGCATTCTGCAGTTCTACGGTGGTGTGGCTACCGATGAATCCGGTACCACCAGTAACGAGAATAGTTTGCTTCATATCGTTTTAAATTTAAAAAGCTCACCGGACGTTGCAGTTCCTGTGAGCTATCGTTTTCTCTTTGCGGTGCGTACGAGACTCGAACTCGTGACCTCCTGCGTGACAGGCAGGCATTCTAACCTACTGAACTAACGCACCTTGTTTTTTGCACTTCAATGGAGACTTTTTTGGCGGTGCGTACGAGACTCGAACTCGTGACCTCCTGCGTGACAGGCAGGCATTCTAACCTACTGAACTAACGCACCAAAATGTCTCTCTTGTCGTTTAGCGGGTGCAAAGGTAATAAGAAAATATGAATCTGCAAAACTTTTTGGCGAAAAGTTTATAAAAATCTTTGCATCAGCAGTGCATTTCCATACTGATGCCCGTCGAAAAGCCAGTCTCGCAGTTCTGCCTGTACCTCATAACCTGCTTTTCGGAACAGGTTAACGGCCGCCTCGTTGTCTGCTGCTACTACGGCATACAGCTGGTGCAGATGTACTACCCGCAGGGCATAATCGGCTAACAGCGTGAGTGCCGCCAACGCATAGCCATTGCGACGATTGTCACGCATCACGACGATTCCCGTCTCTGCCCGCTGGTGTTGCGGGTCGAAGCGCACCAGATCGCAGATGCCCACCGTCTCTTGCGTGCGTACATTCTCTATAATAAGTCTTACCTGACGGTCGGCAAAGATGTCGTCCGACGATGTGGCGATATAATCGTGCAGCGTATAGCGCGAGTACGGCACGTTGGTCGTTCCCACATCCCACAGGCTACGGTCGTTCTCCAACTGATAGAGCAGGTCGAGGTCTTCGGGTTCAATGGCTCTGAGCCGTATATCACTTTCCATGATCATCGTTTCTTGTCTTTAGCGGGTTAATGAAGCTCGGCAGTTTATCGCCTATGATATGCAGCAAAGCCAGCATGGCGCGGAAATAGATGGCCGCCTTGATGGGTATTGAGAGCAGGAATGACAAATGTCCGTAGTGTTTGCGGAAGAAGATGAGCATGGCCTGATAGAACACGTGGACATAGCGGAACGACGACTTCTGCGTCGACTCGCCCTTGTAGTGAATGATGTCGTAGGGCAGATACCAGTTTTGCCAACCACCCTTCAGCAGACGGAATGACAGGTCGATATCCTCGCCATACATAAAGAAATCCTCGTCCAGCAATCCTACCTGATCGAGCGCCTTATGGCGCAACAAGCAGTATGCGCCGCTGATGACCTCTATCTGTGCGGGCTGGTCCCACGGCAGGTGGCTCATGTAGTAACGCTTGGTGAATCCCAGCATCTTCAGCATCGACACCCAAGGCGTAGGCACTGCGCGTCGTGACTCAGGAGCCGGCGTGCCTTCGCGCGTCAGCATCCTCACTCCTGCCCCACCCGCCTGCGGATGTTCGTCCATAAACTGCAGACAGCCT
>ONKX01000040.1 GCA_900318555.1 uncultured Prevotellaceae bacterium
GTTACAAAATCAAGTCCGTTTCATTTCAAAAACCTGCCTAATAGACTGAATTTCAATTATTTCAAAGAGCGATTAGTCCACTTTAACGGGACAGTAGTGATGTATTATTTAGTTTGTATCTCAGATATGAAAAGAATAGGTTTTGTAGCATTGATGCTGTTGTTGACAGGGGTGGTTTCTGCAGCAAGTCAGTTAGATTTGAAGGACATTACGAAGGGTGAGTTTCGTGGTGAGTCAATGGCTGCCGTTAAGCCGCTGAGCGACGGTGAGACGTATGCCCAGTTGAGCAGTGACGGTCAGCGTATTGAGCAGTATTCGTTTAAGACGGGCAAGCAGGTTGGAGTTCTGTTTGACGCCAAGAGCGCGAAAGGTGCGAAGATAGACAACGTAGAAGGTTATATTGTCAGTCCCGACGGTCAGCGCCTGTTGATTCAGACGGCAAGCGAGCGTATCTATCGTCGCTCGTTTACTGCCACCTATTATATATATACGGTGAGGAACAACCGCTTGGAACCTTTGTCGGAGAATGGTCCGCAGCAGGCTCCGCTGTTCTCTCCTGATGGTTTACAGATTGCTTTTGTCAGAGATAATAACATCTTCATAGTCAAACTGTTATATGATAACGCCGAAGTACAGATTACAAAGGACGGCAAGCGTGATGAAGTCATCAACGGCATTCCCGATTGGGTGTATGAGGAGGAGTTCAGTCTTGCGCGTTCGATGGTGTTTACTGCCGACAGCAAGCAATTGGTTTGGGTGCGCTACGACGAGAAGAACGTAAAGGAATTCTCTATGCCGATGTTCAAGGGCCTGAAGCCAGAACATCAGGAATATGCCGACTATCCTGGTTCCTATACCTATAAGTATCCGATTGCTGGCGAGCAGAATTCGGCCTGTACCGTATGGAGCTTCGACATCAGCAGCCGTCAGACGCGCCAGTTGCAGTTGCCGCTGGACGTCGACGACTATATCCCTCGTTTACTTCCGACAAGTCAGCCCCAGCAGGTTGCCGTCTATACGTTGAATCGCCATCAGGACTGTCTGCGCATATTTATGTGCAACCCACTTTCTACGGTATGTAAGCAGGTTATTGAAGAGAAGGTCGATAAATATGTCCGCGAAGAAGCGATGGATGGTATTCAGATTACCGAGCGTCACATCCTCGTACCTAGTGACCGCACGGGTTGGATGCACCTCTATCTGTACAACCACAATGGCCAGTTGCTGCGTCAGGTTGATGACGGCAACTACGAGGTCAGCGATGTCTACGGTTATGATGAGAAGACTGGAGACACCTACTTCTCCTCCCACGAGAATGGTGCTACCGACCAGCGCGTATGGGTAGCTCATCAGAATGGCAAGCGTGAGTGCCTGACGCCGAAGACCGGTTGGAATAGCGCCATCTTCAGTACCGACTACAAGTACTTCATCCACACATGGAGTAATATCGACACACCGCCCGTGTATTCGCTTTGCAACAATACTGGCAAGGAGTTAACGACACTGATTGACAACAAGGCGCTGTGTGATAAGCTGAAGGATTATCAGCTCGGGAGAACTGAGTTGCTCACGATTAAGACTAGCGAGGGCGTAGAATTGAATGCGTGGATGGTGAAGCCCGCCAACTTTGACGCCTCGAAGCGTTATCCCGTCATTATGTACCAGTACGGCGGTCCCGGAAATCAACAGGTTGCCGACCGTTGGAATATTGGAATGAATGGTCAGGGTGCTATTCTTGAGCAGTATCTCTGCCAGCAGGGTTTCATTTGTGTTTGTGTCGATAATCGCGGCACTGGCGGACGCGGAGCAGCATTCGAGAAATGCACCTACCAGAAGTTAGGTCAGCTGGAAGCAAAGGATCAAGTGGAAGCTGCTCTCTGGTTGGGTCAACAGCCGTATGTCGACAAAGAGCGCATTGCCATTTGGGGCTGGAGCTTCGGCGGATTCAACACACTGATGGCTATGTCCGAAGGCCGTGAAGTGTTCCGTGCGGGTATTGCCATTGCCCCTCCGACCTCTTGGCGCTATTACGACACCATTTATACCGAGCGCTTTATGCGTACGCCGAAGGAGAATCCTGTAGGTTATTACGACTGTCCGATTACCCGTGCTGAAAAATTACACGGCACACTATTGCTGGTGCACGGAATGGCGGACGATAATGTGCACTTCCGCAATACCGCTGAATATACGGAGGCGCTGGTGCAGGCCGATAAGGATTTCCGCCAATTGGTGTACACCAACCGCAATCACAGCATTTACGGAGGAAACACGCGGAATCATTTATTCCGGCAATGTGTGAAATTCTTTGAAAAAGAACTGAAGTAATAAAGGAAGGGAGTTGTTCCCTTCCTTTTTTCGTTATACCGTTATACCGTAATTCCGTGATAACGTTATTACGACTATTTTTTCTTGACAGGATCGCAAGTGAGGCCGCAGCCGAGCTTCTTGAAGATCTTGCGGTCAACCTCAGAGAGCATTACCGTCGAGTGAACTTGGCAACCTTTCAGACGAGGTAGCTGGGCCAACGCCTGACGGCATTGCTCGTCGTCCTTCGACAGCACGGAGAGTGCCACCAATACTTCGTCAGTATGCAGGCGTGGATTCTTGCCGCCCAGATATTCAATCTTCGTCTTCTGAATTGGTTCGATGAGACTCTGCGGAATGAGTTTTGCCTCATGGTCAATGCCCGCTAGATGCTTTGTTGCATTCAGCAACAATGCTGCCGAACAGCCGAGTAGGGGAGAACTCTTGGCGGTAATGATGGTGCCGTCCTCCAGTTCCATTGCTGAGGACGTATGGCCCGACAATTCCTGCTTGGCTTGTGCGGCCACCGTCACGCGGCGATAGGCCGTCGAAATCTTTGCCTGATTGAACAACATCAGAATCTTATTCACCTCACGCTCGTTGTCAACACCGTCGGCCATTTTGTTCGTCGCGGTGTAGTAACGGCGGATGATTTCGTCGCGGCTGGCGTTGCAGCACACCTCGTCGTCCGAAATGCAGAATCCCACCATGTTTACGCCCATATCCGTGGGGCTCTTATACGGATTTTCGCCGTAGATGCCTTCAAACAGCGCATTCAGCACGGGGAATATCTCAATGTCACGGTTGTAATTGATAGCGGTCTTGCCGTAGGCTTCGAGGTGGAACGGATCAATCATGTTGACGTCGTTCAGGTCGGCCGTCGCAGCCTCATAGGCAATGTTTACAGGGTGCTTCAGCGGCAGGTTCCACACGGGGAACGTCTCAAACTTCGCATAACCCGCACGGATGCCGCGCTTGTTTTCGTTGTACAACTGCGACAGACATACCGCCATCTTACCGCTTCCCGGTCCAGGGGCCGTGATGATAACCAACTGTCGTGATGTCTCTACGTAGTCATTCTTGCCGAAGCCCTCGTCGCTGGCAATCAGTTCGACACTATGCGGATAGCCGTCAATCAGGTAATGCACGTACGACTTGATGCCCATACGTTCCAGACGGTGACGGAACTGGTCAGCAGCGTGCTGGCCGTTGTAGTGCGTAATGACTACTGAACCCACCATGAAGTCGCGCTCCATAAACTCGTCGCGCAATCGCAGCACATCTTCGTCGTAGGTAATACCGAGGTCAGCGCGCACCTTGTTCTTCTCAATATCCTCGGCGCTGACGACAATGACGATTTCCAGTTCGTCGCGCAGCTGTGCAAACATCCTCAACTTCGAGTCGGGCTTGAATCCCGGCAGTACGCGCGAGGCGTGATGGTCGTCAAACAATTTGCCGCCTAACTCCAGATACAGTTTTCCGTCGAACTGCGCAATACGCTCGCGAATGTGCTCCGACTGTATCTTCAGATACTTTTCGTTATCGAATCCTATTTTCATTTTCCGCGTTGTTTTCTCATTTCCTCGGCCTGTTTCTGCATGGCCTCCAGACGGGCGGCTAGTCCCGACTGCTTCTTGGGATTGTTCTTGTTGGCCTGATAGTTCGCCTCAAGAATGGCCAGCAACTTCGCGTCATCGGTGGTCTTGCGCAGCGTGTACATGATGGCTGCCGACATAAACAGCGAGATGAAATAGTAGAAGTTCAGGCCTGACGAGTAGTCGTTGAAGATGAAGAAGAACATCAGCGGCATGATGTACATCATCCACTGCATCATTTTCATCTGGTCGGCCTGTGCACCTACCATCTGATCCTTTTGTTGCTGCATGGAGAACCATGTGTAGACCAGCTGTGCACCGCAGAACAGGATACACGTCAGCGACAGGTGGTCTCCGATGCCCCAGATGTTTTTACCCCACTCAATGATGGGGTCATATGTCGACAGGTCGCTCATCCAAAGGAAGCTCTCGCCACGCAGTTGGATAGCGTTCGGCACGAAGAAAAACATCGCCAGCCAGATAGGCATTTGAATCAACATAGGTAGACAACCGCTCAGGGGCGAAACGCCGTATTTCGAGTAGAGCGACATCATTTCCTGTTGTTTCTTCATCTGGTCCTCGGGCTTGTCGTACTGTTTGGTAGCCTCGTCGAATTTCGGCTTCAGCACGCGCATCTTCGCGCTGGACATATAACTCTTCTTTACCATCGGGAACGTGATGACCTTCAGCAGTATCGTGATGAGAATCAGTACAATACCCATGTTCAGTCCGAATCCTGTCAGCCAGTCGAACACGTACAGTGTGAACCAGCGGTTGATATAGCGCAACAGCCACCAGCCTAAATCTACGAGTTGTTCCAGATCGAGGTCCTTGCCGAAGGCGCTCTGCTGCTCGACATCCTGGATCAGGCGGAAATTGTTGGGGCCGATATACATCTCAAACTCCGAGGGCTTTGCGCCTGTGGGATCGAAAGCCGTCTTCATGCGGGCGTCGAAGTGCTTCAGATATCCAGAACCCTTCTCGTCCAACGTGCTCGTCAGTTGAGCACCTGCAGCGAAGTTATCCTTCGAGATGAGCGCAACACTGAAGAACTGGTTGCGGAAGGCAATCCAGTCGGTTTGCTCCTCTGTTTCTTCCTGTTTGTCGCTGCTGTCGCTCAGCTTGTCGGTACTTCCGCTCTTGCTCTCCTTATAATATATAGAGGTATAGCGGTTTTCAAACGAGAAACCTTTCTCCTGCTGCCGACAATGGTCTGTCCACGCAATTTCCATCTCCTTGTACGACGGGGCAAACACGTTGGCCAGGCCTTTCGTTTCTACAGACATAGACAACAGATAATCCTTGCCCAGGCGATATTTCAATGCAATCTGTCCGCCGTTTTGGGCATTTGCCGTCATTGTCACGCTGTTGTCCGTCTGCTCCGACGGAGTGAAGTATAAATCGCTGGTCACGATGTTGTCCTGCTTGCCAGCCAACATAAACACGAGGTTCTGGTCTTGCGAGTCAAACAATGTGACGTTGTTTGTACCGTCAATGCTGTTGAAGTCCTTGATGACTGCCTTGCGGATGACGCCGCCTTTCGTGTCGAGCGTCAGTTCCAATTTGTCGTTCTTCAGCATCACCTTCTCCGAAGTGCCTGTCAGAGCAGAGTAGAAGAGGGCAGTGGTGTCGGTGCCAACGGCCCCGGCGGCCGAATCACCGGGCACTGTGCTTTGCTGTTTGGCGGCAAGGGCTGCGGCTTTTTCGGCCTTGGCTGCCAACTCCTGCTGGGCGGCAGCAATGCTGTCCTGAATACGTGCGGCCTCAATCTGCTCTGCCGAAGGCTGGTTCCACCAGCTGAATCCTATCAGTACGACGGCAATCAGCACGAAGCCGATAATGGTGTCTCTATTCATATGTTTTATTCGTTTTTTTGTTTCTATTTGACCCAATTAAGCCGCAAAATTACAAAAAAAAGCGCAAAATACCAAAAGTTTTTGCTTTTTTCCGAACTTTTATCTACCTTTGCAATCAGTTATGAAGTACAAATACATTCTCATTCTCTTGCTGGTTTTGCTGACGACGGGTGCATCAGCCCAGCGAACAAGGAAACGGGGGGCTGCTACTGAAACCTCCCAAATGGTGAAGAACTACCAGGACTCTTTGCGTGTGCTACGTCAACGACTCGACTCTGTACAGCGTGTCAATGAGGCCCTGCGAACCGAGAGTGATGACGGACGCTATTTCCGCCTTTTCGCCCCAGCGACGTTCTACCATTCGGGAGCTAACAAGGTTCTTTCGCTTACGCCTCAGACAGGTGACGATGTGACAGATGCTGTCGACGCGACCCTGCTTTCCATCTACATGCGCCGCCCTGATCTCATTCGCTCCTACGAGAGTCAGTTGCAACAGGCTGGAACTTTGCGTGAGGACGTGAACCAGCAGATGACGCAACAGGTGGAATTGACAGAGATTGCTGCTCCTGTGCCTGAGGAACCCGTCGTCGAGACACCAGTCGTCGTCGAGATAAAGAAACCCAATTTCTGGAAATTTCTTTTCGACGGTTCCCTGCAGTTTATGCAGAACTACGTCTCCGACAACTGGTATAAAGGCGGCGAGTCGAATTATTCGGCCATCGGTGCGCTGACTCTTGAGCTGAACTACAATGACAAGGATCGTGTGTTGTTCGAAAATAAACTTGAGACCAAACTTGGCTTCCAGACTTCGCGTTCGGACACTGTCCATAAGTTCAAAACCAACAACGACCTGCTTCGTCTGACCAGTAAACTCGGTTTGCAGGCTCACAAGCGTTGGTACTATACGTTGCAACTCTTGGCCTACACCCAGTTCGCACGAGGTTTCAAGGCCAACGATCCCTTTGTCTACTCTGACTTTATGTCGCCTTTCAAACTCAATGTCGGTATCGGTATGGAGTACAAGGTCGAGGCTCTGAACAAGCGGCTGACGGGTTCACTAAACTTCCTTCCCTTCTCGTTTAACTATATCTACGTTGGTCGCGAGGCTCTCGTTACACGTAACGGCATTAGCGCGGGTCATCATTCTACTGAGGACTTCGGTTCGCAGTTTACTGCCGATCTCCAGTGGAAGATTTCCGAGCAGGTGCTTTGGAAGTCACGCCTCTATGCCAACACGACGTACCACCGTTCGCTGGTGGAGTGGGAGAATCAGTTCGAGCTGAAGGTGTCGAAGTATATCTCTGCCAACATCTTCCTCTATCCGCGCTTCGACGACTCGAACGCCCGCGACGATGATATGGGCTATTTCCAGTTCCAGGAGTATAGCTCGCTGGGCCTTGCCTATAAGTTCTGAGTCACAGATTGGACGGATTTGGCTGATTTTAACTGATTTAAGAATGTTAAAGTTGCTAAAAAACGAGCGCAAAACGATACATATATAATATAAAAGTCTTACTTTTGCACGGATTAACGCTTTAAACTGTAACGAAAAGATGAAGAAACTGATATTGACAACGATAGTGTTAGCCTTTGCGCTGACAACTGCAATGGCGCAGAAGCCCGCACAAATCAAGTTCGAAAAAACGACTCACGACTTCGGAAGTTTCTCTGAGTCCAACCCGAAGGTGACCTGTGTGTTTGCGTTCGAGAATGTTGGCGAACAGCCGCTGGTCATCAATCAGGCCATTGCTTCGTGCGGCTGTACCGTTCCTGAGTACACAAAGGAACCTGTGAAACCCGGCGAGAAGGGCGAAATCAAAGTAACCTACAACGGTGCTGGCAAGTTCCCTGGCCACTTCAAGAAGTCTATCACCGTCCGCACTAATGGAGCTGTCGAAATGACACGTCTCTACATTGAGGGCGATATGACCGAAGCACAGAAGTAGAAAGTCTCTCACATTTTGTAAAGAAAACTTGCCTAAAAACGCTCCCGGATTTTAGTGCATTCTAGAGAAAGAAAGACGCGTTCTGCGGACTTTCCGCTACTCTCTGCCAAGCAGGTTGTCACTCTTTGCCTACCTGTCTGGCAGTTTACCGGTAGCTGTCTGCCGTTCAGCTACGGGCAAACAGCCTGACAGCCCGGAGGAGAATTACTCCGAAGCGGAGGAAAAATACTTCGAAAGTACCGAAAATTACTCCGAAAGTACTGAAAAAGCCTCTTTTTCGCTACCTTCTAAACACCCGAAAAATACGTCAAAAATGTAAGTTGTTTATTATCAATGCATTACAAAAATGCGTCATATTTCGCGTATTTGAAGCCAAGTTGGGACTTGGTGACTTTCGCGCGAATCTCAGAGCGACTTTTGTTGTGATTATTCATAATGACGCTGACATGTCGGATTCTCCGAGAAAGTTCAGCGTGCGGCGTTGCAATTGGAGTTCATTAAAAAGTAAGCAAATAAGCAAAAAAGTACACATATAGATTAATCTATCTTGGGTATTTGGGCAAATAGAAAAAGAAATCGCGTTTTTCTTTTGCTTTTTGCTTTTTTATTAGTACCTTTGCAGCTCGATTCGAAAGTTAATGCATTAAATTCAATAAATTATGGCTAAAATGAAAGGTGCCATTGTGGTGGATACTGAGCGTTGCAAGGGATGTCAATTGTGCATCATTGCATGCCCTCAGAAGGTCATCGCACTGGCCAACAAAGTGAATCTGCACGGTTATCCCTATGTGGAGGCTACGAACGAGGAGGCCTGTGTAGGCTGTGCTTCGTGCGGTATCGTCTGCCCAGACGGCTGTATCACCGTGTATCGTAAAAAAATGGAGGAGTAAGATGATGGAAAAAGAAGTTGTATTGATGAAAGGCAACGAGGCAATTGCCCACGCTGCTATTCGTTGCGGATGCGACGGCTATTTCGGCTATCCTATTACTCCGCAGAGTGAAGTGATTGAGACGCTGGCTGAGCTGAAGCCTTATATGGTCTATGGTGCTGCCGGTGCCGGTAAGCGTGCCATGACCTCTTCTTCGTCTCCTGGCGTTGCGCTGATGCAGGAGGGTATCACTTATATGGCTGGTGCTGAGGTGCCCGGTGTATTTGTAAATGTTCAGCGTGGCGGTCCCGGTCTGGGAACCATCCAGCCTTCGCAGGGTGACTATTTCCAAGCTACTCGTGGTGGTGGTAATGGTGACTACAAGGTCATCGTGCTGGCTCCGTCGTCTGTTCAGGAGATGGCCGACTTTGTTGACCTCGCCTTCGAACTGGCCTTCAAGTATCGTAACCCCGCCATGATTCTGAGCGACGGTGTGATTGGTCAGATGATGGAGAAGGTGGTGCTTCCTCCCTACAAACCCCGTCGTACTGACGAAGAGGTCATCAAGCAGTGTCCCTGGGCTTCTACTGGTAAGCCGAAGGGTGGGAGAGAGCGTGTTGTGATTACCTCGCTCGAGCTGAAGCCTGAGATCATGGAGCAGCGTAACATCGCTCTTCAGGAGAAATATGCTAAGATTCAGGAGAACGAAGTTCGCTTTGAAGAGCAGCTGATGGACGATGCTGAGTATGCAATTGTGGCATTTGGTTCTGCTGCCCGTATTGCTGAGAAGAGCGTAGAGATTGCCCGCGAGAAGGGTATCAAGGTTGGTTTGTTCCGTCCTATCACGCTGTTCCCGTTCCCCATCAAGCAGATTGAGGCATTGTCGAAGAAGGTGAAGGGTATCCTCGTAGCTGAGATTAACGCTGGTCAGATGGTGCAGGATGTTCGCCTGGCTGTGAACGGTGCAGTGCCCGTCGAGCAGTTCGGACGTCTGGGAGGTATCGTTCCCGATCCTGAGGAGATTGTTGAAGCTTTAAAGAAGGTCATGTAAGTTATGGATAGAAATCAAATAGTTCAACCAGAGAACATCGTCTGCCGTCTGCAAGAAGCCGACGCTGATGAATGACAACAATATGCACTACTGCCCGGGCTGTAGTCACGGTGTGGTGCATAAGCTCATTGCCGAAGTCATCGAAGAGATGGGTATGGAAGACAAGGCCGTAGGTGTATCGCCCGTCGGCTGTGCCGTCTTCGCGTACAATTATATAGATATAGACTGGCAGGAGGCTGCCCATGGTCGTGCTCCCGCACTGGCTACAGGTATCAAGCGTTGCTGGCCCGATCGCCTCGTGTTCACCTATCAGGGTGATGGCGACCTGGCTTGTATCGGTACATGTGAGACCATCCACGCCCTGAATCGTGGCGAGAATATTGTGATTATCTTCGTCAACAATGCCATCTATGGTATGACGGGTGGACAGATGGCTCCTACGACCCTGATTGGTCAGAAGACCTCTACTTGTCCTTACGGTCGTGATCCGCAGTTGCATGGCTATCCCCTGAAGATGGCTGATATTGCTGCAGGTCTGGAGGGAACTTGCTACGTCACTCGTCAGAGTGTAGAGACGGTCGGTGCTATCCTCAAGGCTAAGAAGGCTTTACGTAAGGCTTTCGAGGCTTCGATGGCAGGTAAGGGTTCATCGCTCGTGGAGTTTGTCTCTACCTGTAATAGTGGTTGGAAGCTGACTCCCGCTAAGGCTAACGAATGGATGAAGGAGAATATGTTCCCCTTCTATCCCAAAGGTGACCTCAAGGATACAACGGGCGAGAAATAAGAAAAATGTAAGAAGTTATGAAAAAAGAAATTATAATTTCAGGTTTCGGAGGTCAGGGCGTGCTCTCGATGGGTAAGATCCTGGCCTATAGTGGACTGATGGAGAATAAAGAGGTTACTTGGATGCCAGCTTACGGTCCTGAGCAGCGTGGTGGTACAGCTAACGTTACTGTGATTGTCAGCGACGAGCGTATTTCTTCTCCTATCCTCAGCAAGTATGACATTGCTGTGGTACTGAACCAGCCTTCGCTAGAGAAGTTTGAACCGAAGATCAAACCCGGTGGTATTCTCATCTACGACGGCTTTGGTATCATCAACAAGCCCACCCGTAAGGACATCACCATCTACGAAATCAACGCAATGGACAAGGCTGCCGAAATGAAAAACGGCAAAGTCTTCAACATGATTGTGCTCGGTGGTTTGCTGAAGGTGGCTCCTGTCGTTAGCGACAAGGGCGTCGAGAAAGCTCTCAAGAAGACGCTCCCCGAACGTCACCACGACCTCATCCCCTTGAATATGGAGGCTCTGAAGGAAGGCGCTAAGATTATCGAACAGATTTAACAATACTAACGGATGCCTGTCAGTGGGCAGTAGACTTATGTGGATGCTTGTTTTCACGCTATTGCCCTTGTCGGCATTGGCCTATGTCAGTTGGCACATCTGGTGTCTGCTGCCATTAGGATGGATATGGAAGGTACTTGTCATCTTGTTGATGACGGGTGCCTTTCTGCTTATGTTTGCTGGCATCTTCCGTTCTACCGATCGTTTGCCCATGCCGCTCGCTATAGGCATCTACGAGGTTGGTACGTCGAGCATCATCGTATTGCTCTATCTCTTTATGCTGTTCCTGTTGCTCGATTTAGGTCGTCTGATTCGCCTTGTGCCGCGTAGCGTGCTTTACAATAACTGGTGGACAACGGGCTGTATCACGCTCTTCATGGTGGCTTTGTTCGTTTACGGCTACCTCCATTATCAGCATAAGTATCGCGAGGAACTGCATCTGACCACCAGCAAACCGATGGTGAAGCCCATGAAACTGGTGTTGATAAGTGACCTGCACATAGGCTATCACAACCGTCGTGAAGAATTGGCGCGCTGGATAGATCTGGTGAATGCCGAAGAGCCTGACCTGATTCTCATTGGCGGGGATATCATCGACGGCAGTATGCGTCCGCTCATTGACCAGCGGATGCACGAAGAGTTTCGTCGTCTGAAAGCTCCAGTCTATGCGTGTATCGGCAATCACGAATACTATAGCGGCGAGCCGCGTGCCCGCCAGTTCTATAAGGATGCAGGCATTCGGTTGTTGCAGGATTCGTGTGCCGTCGTTGGCGACTTATGCCTCATCGGACGTGACGACCGCACTAATATGCACCGCCTGCCGATAGGAAAACTGATGCAGCAGGCCGACCGCTCGAAGTATTGCATTCTACTTGTCCATCAGCCTCACCATTTAGAGCAGGCTGAGCAGCAGCATGTCGATTTCCAGTTCAGTGGTCACACCCATCACGGGCAGATATGGCCAATTTCGTGGATTACGGAACATGTCTACGAATGTGCCTTCGGTCGTCATCAACGCAGCAATACGCAGTATTACGTCACCAGCGGCATAGGCCTTTGGGGCGGTAAGTTCCGCATTGGCACCCGCTCAGAATACGTCGTCGCTTACGTTCAGAACGACGCTCAAAATAATAATAACTAACTATTAATAGATTGACTATGAAACGAGTATTTAATTTGGTATTGTTGGCACTGCTCGCTGGTGTAACAAGTGTGCAGGCCCAGACAGCAAGAAAGTTTACGTTGCCGCTGACGGACGACGGAAAGGCAGAAATGGTATGTTTCCTGCCCCAGAACCCCTCGGGCAAAGCCATTGTCGGTGTGCCGGGAGGTGGCTATTCCGTCTTGTCGAACAGTCATGAGGGAATGATGGCTTCCGACTGGTTGAACAAGCAGGGCATTGCCTATTTCGTGGTGAACTACCGTCTGCCTCAGGGCGACCGCACAAAACCCATTAGTGACGTTGAGAACGGGTTCCGAACGGTACGTGACTCTGCTGCCGTGTGGGGCATTAATCCGCGTGACGTGGGTATTATGGGATTCTCGGCTGGCGGCCATCTGGCTTCGGTCATTTCGACGCTCTCTCCCTTCGAAGTACGTCCCGACTTCACCATCTTGTTCTATCCTGTTATCTCGATGGACGAGCGCGTGTCGCACAAATGGTCGTGCATTAATTTTTTAGGCGAAGAGGGACATAACGACCCCAAACTCGTGAACGCATATTCTACCAATCAGGCAGTGCGTCGACATCTGACCCCGCCCGCCTGTATCATTTCGGCCAGCGACGACCGTTTGGTGCCTTTCGTGACCAACGGACTGGAATACTATAAGGCTATGCGCAATGCTGGCAACGATTGTGCCATGTATGTGTATCCTACTGGTGATCACGGCTTTGGCTTCGGTCCTTGGTTCAAGTATCACGACCAGATGCTTGACGATCTCGGAGCTTGGTTGAAGGCTCGTCAGACACCGAAACCCGACGCCATCCGTGTGGCATGTATCGGCAATAGCATTACCGACGGATTCGGCATCGATATGGCTGGTGCTTACGGCTATCCCGCCGAGTTGCAGAAGCTGCTGGGCAAGGACTATTGGGTGAAGAACTTCGGTGTCAGCTCGCGTACATTATTAAATAAAGGCGACTATCCTTATATGAACGAACAGGCTTGGCGCGACGCGTTGGCATTTAAGCCCGACGTGGTGATTATCAAGTTAGGCACCAACGATTCGAAGCCCGAAAACTGGCAGTATGGCGCTGAATTCCAGCAGGACTTGGAGCAGATGCTGACAACGCTCTGCCCTGCGTTGGCTCAGCCTGTTGCCAAGAAGGGCAAAAAAGCCAAGAAGGCTGTGGCCCCGCAGAAGCCACAAATCTTCCTCTGCACGCCTATTCCCGCATTTAAGTCAACGTGGAACATCAGCGACTCCGTCATTGTCAACGAGATTATTCCCATCCAGCAGGCAGTTGCTAAAAAATATGGCGTGCATGTCATTGACCTGCACACCCTCTATGCCAATGATGGCGATAAGATGCTTGACGACGGTATTCATCCTGACGGCAAAGGCGCTCACCGTATGGCGGAGATTATCGCCGCAGAGATGAAAAAATAAGATGTTCTCCGATTCAATCGGAGAACATCTTATCATTAATCGAAAATTGCATTGCAACGCCACACTCTCAAAGAGAGAACGCTACACTTCGACTTTAGTCGAAGAATCCTGGCTGCTTATAGTCGATACCCAGTTCGCGGTCGACGGTAGCCAGGATTCCTTGTACCTGACCCAGCGCAAACATACGGCCGAGTAGGGTATAACCGGCATTGTGTCCGTGACTGCTCTCGTCGAATACACCACCAGGCTCGTCGGTAAACGTCATTCCGTGATCCACACGCATCGGCAACTCAGGATTCTCCTTCTCGAAAATCCTACAGAGCTCGATGAGGTCTGCGCGTCCGCCCAGATGGCTGGCCTCCGTGAAGTCGCCGTTGGGGAAGATATGGCACGAACGCAGGTGAACGAAGTGGGTGCGCGAAGCAAACTTCTTGGCCAGTTCTACTACATTATTATATGCACCAGCAGAAAGTGAGCCAGCGCAGAATGTCAAGCCGTTATGCTTGTTGGGCACAGCATCGAGGAACCACTGGATATCCTCCTCTGTACGTACGATACGAGGCAGACCGAGAATCTCGATGGGGGGATCGTCGGGGTGAACACACATGTTCATATTGCACTCCTCGCACGTGGGCATGATAGCCTCGAGGAAGTACTTCATGTTGGCGCGCAGCTTAGCCTTGTCGATACCCTTATACAGGTCCAGGAACTCGCGGAACTTCTGCACAGGAGCCTCGTCGTTCTCGCTGAAGTTACCAGATACAAAGCCCTGCGTCTTGATAACGATATTCTCCACCAGCTTGTGGTCCTTCTTAGGAGTCATGGTCTTGGCCAGCTCATCGCATTCGGCAATCACGCTACGACCTTCGCCCCAACCCTCTGGGAACTGGAACTTCTCCCACTCCTCGCGAGCACCTGGGCGCTTCAGGATATAGATGTCGAAGTAGGCAAATTCGGCATAGTTGAAATAGAGGTTCGTGGCACCGTTGGGATTGTCGTGGAACAGGTCTGTGCGTGCCCAGTCCAAAACGGGCATGAAGTTGTAGCAGATGCAATGGATACCCTCTGCCGACAGGTTGCGCAGACTCTCCTTATACACCTCAATCTGGTGGTCGCGGTCGGGACCGCCATACTTGATGGTCTCAACGACTGGCAACGACTCTACCACGCTCCAGCGCATGCCGTAGCTCTCGATATACGTCTTCAAATCGCGAATCTTCTCGCGGGTCCATACTTCTCCAAGGGGTACGTCGTGCAGTGCGGTAACGATACCCTCGACACCGATTTGTCTCAGTTGTGCAAGCGTAATCTTGTCCTTCTTGCCAAACCATCTCCAAGTTCTTTCCATAGTCTTTTCGTTTTTAAGTTGTTTATAAAATTTCGTTATTTCGTTATTTCATATTTCCATGATTCCGTGATTCCTTTATTCGTAGCGCATCGACCTCGCGGGGTGAATGTGCGAAATCAGAAAACTCGGTGCGATGAGCACAAACAGCGACACCAGCAGCGTCACCACGTTCAACAGCACGATAATCGGGATGTTCAGTTCCATTGGGGCCGTGTCGACGTAATAGCTGGCAGGGTCGAGGTGTATGAATCCCGTCTGCTGTTGCAAAATGACGATACCCACTCCGATGATGTCGCCCACAAGCATTCCCCGTCCGATGATGAAGGCTGCAAACCACAGGAACGTGTGGCGAACGGTACTGTTGCGCATGCCCAAAGCCTTTAGGATACCAATCATCTGTGTCCGTTCGAGGATGATGATAAGCAGTCCGCTAATCATCGTGAATCCTGCCACGCAAATCATCAGCGCGAGGATAATCCACACGTTGATGTCGAGCAGTTCCAACCATTGGAAGACGTGCGGATGGGCTTCACGAATGGTCTGCGACGTGATAATCGCTCCGTATTTGTCCGTCCGGCGATTGACTTTTCCCACAACCTCCTCGGCCACCATGTCCAGCTGGTCGAAGTCATCTACGAGCAGCTCCGCACCGCTGCACTGGTCTGTTTCCCAACCGTTCAGGCGTATGGGGACGTTATAATCCGTAAAGCACAGCGACTGGTCGAACTGTGTCATATTGGTCTCGTAGATACCCGTGATGGTGAATTTGCGGGCGCGGACGTCGTCGTTGCCAATGAAGTAGGCATAGACCTTCTCTCCGGCCTTCAGTTGCAGCTTGTCAGCCATCATACGCGAAATGAGCAACGGATATTTCGACTGTCCGTCGCTGAATTTCGGCATCTTGCCTTCCACGATATGTTCGCTGAGGAATGTCGTGTCGTAGTCGCTGCCCACGCCTTTGAAGGCCACGCCCAGAAAGTCGTCATCAGTCTTCAGGATGCCCTGCGTCAGTGCGTAGCGCTCCACGTGGCGGATGCCAGGCAACTGCTTCATCACGTTCATCAGTGAATCGCTGATACTGATGGGCACAGGCGCCGACAACTGTTGCGCCATGTAGTTCTCCACCTGTATGTGACTGCCGAATCCCACTACCTTGTCGCGAATGGTATGCTTGAAACCGAACACGACGGATACCGTGATAATCATCACCGCCAGTCCGATGGCCACTCCGATGGTGGCTATGCGGATAGCAGGGCGGCTGACCTCACGGCGCTGACCTTCGGAACCGTTGATGCGGCGGGCAATGAATAGTGGAAGATTCATTAAACGTTAAACATTGAACATTGAACGTTGAACGACAAATGCAGAGCGTTGAACTTTATGCGTCGCGTCCGGGATAGGCTTCCAGCGCCTTGCGCAATACGAAGAGGGCACGCTCCAGGTCTTTCTTCTTCAGCACGTAGGCTATACGAACCTGCTTCGTGCCGGCACCGGGAGTCGTATAGAAACCGGCGGCAGGAGCCATCATCACCGTCTCGCCCTCGTAGTTGAACTCGGCCAAACACCAGCGACAGAATTTTTCAGCATCGTCGACGGGCAGTTGGGCTACGGTATAGAAGGCTCCCATGGGGATGGGTGAATAGACGCCAGGGATGCGGTTCAGGCCGTCAATCAGACACTTACGGCGCTCCACATACTCGTCGTACACCTCGCGCAGATACTCCTCAGGCGTTTCCAGCGACGCTTCGGCCACAATCTGTCCGATGAGGGGAGGGGAGAGTCGTGCCTGACAGAATTTCATCACGGCCTTCCTCACTTCTGCGTTCTTCGTGATAAGTGCACCGATACGGATACCGCACTCCGAGTAGCGCTTCGACACAGAGTCAATCAGGATGACGTTCTGCTCAATACCCTCCAAGTGGCAGGCGCTGATATAGGGCGACCCCGTGTAGATGTATTCACGATACACCTCGTCCGAAAACAGATACAGGTCGTATTTCTTCACCAGGTCGCGAATCTGGTTCATCTCGCGACGCGTATACAAATAGCCCGTCGGGTTGTTTGGGTTGCATATCATGATGGCGCGTGTGCGGTCGTTGATCAACTCCTCAAACTTCTCAACCTTCGGCAACGAAAAACCCTCCTCAATGGTGGTCGCAATGGTGCGAATCTTCGCTCCTGCCGAGATGGCAAACGCCATGTAGTTGGCGTAGGCAGGCTCAGGCACGATGATCTCGTCGCCCGGATTGAGGCACGACAAGAATGCAAACAGCACCGCCTCCGAACCTCCCGAGGTGATGATGATATCGTCAGCCGTCACATTAATATTATATTTCGCGTAATAGCTGACCAATTTCTCGCGGTAGCTCAAATAGCCCTGCGAGGGTGAATACTCAAGAATGTTGCGGTCTATCTGCTTCAGGGCGTCCAGTGCCACCTGCGGCGTAGGCAGGTCGGGCTGTCCGATGTTCAGGTGATAGACCTTTGTTCCACGTTTTTTTGCTGCGGCAGCAAGGGGTGCGAGCTTCCTAATAGGCGACTCGGGCATCTCTAGTCCGCGTACTGATATTTCCGGCATTGTTCTTAATTTACGTAAATCGACTGCAAAATTACAAATAAAAAACGAGCCCACCAAACGATGAGCTCGATTTTTTATTTGTTTTCCGGAACAACTGTAAATCCTAAACAATCCTAATAATCTGTGCAAAAGTGCGGATAATCGTGGAATTATGAGTATTTTTGCAAATCAATTAATGAGATTCGTAAAAATAGATAGTACTATTTATGACACCACAAGAACAAAGAAATGAGCGTCTGGCTCAGACGATTATCAAGAACCTGAAGCGTCGTCACATAGAGGGTTTCTATTGTGCGACGGCAGAAGAGGCAGTGAAGAAGGTTTCCGAACTCATTGAGGACGGAAGTAGTGTGACATGGGGCGGTACGATGACTGTCCGCGACATGGGAATTCCGCAGTATCTCAAGGATCGTTGCACGCTGGATGTGCTCGACCGCGACCTCGTAGAGACGCCAGAGGAGAAGCAGGCGATATATCTCAGGGCTTTCTCGGCAGATGTCTATTTGTCTGGCGCCAATGCCATCTCAGAGGATGGCGTCATCGTCAATATCGACGGTAACGGAAACCGTGTGGCTGCTATCACATGGGGACCGAAAAAGGTGATTTTCGTCATCGGCCTGAATAAAGTGGCCCAGAATGTAGAGGCTGCTCTCGCTAGGGCTCGCAGCACGGCATCGCCCATCAACGCAGCTCGGTTCGACATTAAGACTCCTTGTCAGATTGATGGTGTGTGCCATAACTGCAACTCACCGGAATCCATCTGCAACTACGTCCACTTCCTCAGGAATTCACCACGAGGCCGTCATGTCGTCGTGCTGGTAGGTGAGAATCTCGGATATTGATGGCTTGACTGCTAAATTAGAGATGCTTTTGGGATATAAAAAGGCCGCTGAATCGTAATGATTCAGCGGCCAATTGAAATGATCTGAGTCGAGGTGACAGGACTCGAACCTGCGACAGCCTGGTCCCAAACCAGGAACGCTACCAACTGCGCTACACCTCGATTTCTGGTGACAAAATCAGTGCAAGCCGAATGCAGAGAGCTCGCTCTATGCTGAGGCGAAGCCTGATTTCGCTGCGCTTTTCACAAAAGCGCTGCAAAGGTACAAAAAAACTCCGACACCCGCAAATATTTCGGCAATTATTTTACTTGATGATGCCTTGTTCGACGAAGATTTTCTTCAGTGCGACGACAGAACGGTCGACCTGCTCCTTCGTATGTGTGGCCATCAAAGCATAGCGCACGAGTGTATCCTGCGGAGCACATGCGGGCGGAATGACGGGGTTTATGAACACACCGGCCTTGAATGCCAAAGAGGTGACGAGGAATGTCTTATCTACATCGCGTACGTAAAGAGGAATGATGGGGCTCTCGGTATCGCCAATTTCAAATCCTTCTTCGCGGAAACGTTGCAGGGCGTAGCGGGTGACGTCCCACAGGGCCTGGATGCGCTCGGGTTCCTGCTGGATGATGTGCAGGGCGGTCATAGCGGCAGCGGTGGCTGCAGGCGTATTGGATGCGGAGAAGATGTATGTGCGGCAGGTGTGGCGCAAGAAGTTGATGGTATCCCAATCGGAGGCAATGAAACCACCGATAGAGGCCAGCGACTTCGAGAAAGTACCCATGATGAGGTCAACCTCGTCGGTCAGTCCGAAGTGGTCGCAAACGCCACGGCCCTGCTTGCCAAATACTCCGATGCCGTGGGCTTCGTCAACCATGATAGAGCAGTTGTACTTGTGCTTCAGTTCGACAATCTCGGGGAGTTTGGCGAGGTCGCCCTCCATTGAGAATACACCGTCGACAACGATGAGCTTAATGGCCTCGTAGGGCAACTTCTGGAGCACGCGCTCGAGGTCTTCCATATCGTTGTGCTTATAATGCAGCTGCTTGGCAAACGAAAGACGGCGACCGTCCACAATACTTGCGTGGTCACGATCGTCGCAGATAATATAGTCGTCCTTACCAACTACCATTGCCAAGACGCCCTGATTGACGGAGAATCCCGTCGAGAAGCACAGGCAATCGTCTTTGCCGATAAACTCTGAAATTTCCTTCTCCAGCTGTACGTGCAAATCGAGGGTGCCATTGAGGAAACGGCTTCCGGCACATCCTGATCCGTACTTGTCGAGTGCAGCCTTAGCGGCATCGATGATACGCTGGTCGCCCGTCAGTCCTGTGTAGGCGTTAGAGCCGAACATCAAGACCTTATGACCACCCATCTCTACCTCAGTTCCCTGCTTGCCCTCGATGGCGCGGAAATAAGGATATACGTCAGCCTCCATAAACTTCTGGGGCTCACGATAAAGCTTGTATTTTTCTTGTAATTGTCCCATAAAAATAGGTGCAGCCGAAGCTACAAATTTGTTTTCAGACTGCAAAGATACACATTTTTCTTTAAACTGCGCACAAAAAATTGGATAAAATGTCATTTTTACTTAATTTATTTCAAAATATGTTCTAAAATCCGACAGTTTTTTGTAATTTTGCATTCAAATGAGTACAAAAAAACGCATCATATTCATCGTCAACCCCATTTCGGGTACTGCCAGCAAGGAACATATCCCTGAGCAGATAGCTGAGGTGATGGACTCGGAGCGATTCGACTACGAGGTACGCTTTACGGAATATCGTGGTCATGCTGCCGAAATAACTCGCGCGGCAGCCAAGGATGGCGCCGATGTCGTCGTTGCCGTTGGTGGCGACGGGACTGTGAACGAGGTGGCGCGGTCGCTGGTGCATACTGATACGGCGCTGGGTATCATCCCCTGTGGCTCGGGCAACGGACTGGCTCGCCATCTTTGCATTCCGCTGAACGTCACGAAAGCGCTGGAACTGATTAACACGTGTCAGATAGAATCTTTTGACTATGGCGTCATCAACGGGCTGCCGTTCTTCTGTACGTGCGGCATGGGGTTCGACGCGTTTATCTCGCTGAAATTTGCCGAGGCGGGTAAACGCGGACCAATTACCTACGTGGAGAACGTGTTGAAGGAGGGACTGAAATACAAGCCCGAGACGTACGAAATTGTTGACGATACAGGTACGAGCCACTATAAGGCGTTCCTTATTGCCTGTGCCAACGCGTCACAATACGGCAACAATGCGTATATCGCTCCAGGCGCGACGATGAAGGATGGCGAGATGGATGTTATCATTATGGAACCCTTTACGGCGCTGGACGCTCCGCAGATTGCCGCTGACTTGTTTATGAAGACGCTGGGCAACAACTCGAAAATCAAGACATTTCGCACGCGTAGCCTGCACATCCACCGCAAGGAACCAGGGGCTATTCACTACGACGGTGACCCCATCATGACCGATAATGACATCGACGTGCGCATTGAACATCTTGGCATCAAGATTGTTGCTAATCCTGAGGTGAGCGAGGACGAGGCCCAGCCCAATCAGGTGTTGAACGCTTTCAGCGACTTCTTTAATAATATTAATAATGTACGCGAGGACATCACACAGGATATTGAGAAGGGCGGACGCAAGATTCAGGCCATCAACAAGGTGTTATTAAGGAAGTTGAGGAACTAATCACGGTTCTCTCTTTGAGAGTGTGGCGTTGCAATCATGGTTAAGGGTTCATGGATATACAAATTTTGATTACGGCCATCATCCTTTTTGCGGCATTTGGCTATGCCGCTTGGCGATTGTATAATGCTGTTCGCAAAGGTGGAGACCCATGTAAAGATTGCGAATTGAAAAAAAACTGCAAAAAATTTGGTGGAGTCCAAGATAATTCGTACCTTTGCACCCGCAAATCGCAAAAATGCTGTGATTAGCCTTTGGTGCCTTGGATGAGTGGCTTAGTCAACGGTCTGCAAAACCGTCTACGGCGGTTCGAATCCGCCAGGCACCTCAGAAGGAAAGAAAAAGGAACTCATTTCGAGTTCCTTTTTTCTGTTTGTGTTTACCGCGTCGCGGCTGCTGTCTGCGGGTTAGCCGATTTTTCGGGTCAGCCGCACTCTTTATGCGCCTTAGCGGATAAACAGCAGTTCGCGGTACTTCGGCAGCGTCCACAGACCGTCCTCCACGATGAGTTCCAGTTTGTCAATCTCTGTGCGGATGGCTTCCATGTGCGGACAAACCGTGTCGTGATAGGCAATGGCGCGCTGATGGATGTTCTCGATGCGGTTGGCTACGCGACGGGCTTCCGTCAGATCATCAACGAGCTGCTCGATTTTCTCCGTGCGCTCGGCAATCTCCTCGATGAGTTTCATGTTTCGCGACGACAGCCGGTCTGCCTTGTCAGCCGAGAAGACGTCCTTCATGCCCTGCACATTCTTGATGAGCTGCGACTGATAGTGCGTCGATACGGGGATGATATGGTTCATGGCGAGGTCACCCAATACGCGAGCCTCAATCTGCACGGTCTTCACATACATCTCCCATTTCACCTCGTTACGAGCTTCGAGCTCCTTGCGATTCATGACTTTCGTGCTCTCGAACATTTTTACGCTGCTGTCGTCCAGATAATGCTCGAAGATGACGGGACACGACTTTTCGACGTCCAGTCCGCGCTTGGCAGCCTCCTTCACCCAAGCCTCCGAGTAACCATTGCCGTCGAAACGGATAGGCTTGCAGGTCTTGATGTCGTCCTTCAACACTTCGAGAATGGCGGGAATTTTCTGCTCGCCAGCCTTGATTTTTGCATCAACGCGCTCCTTGAAACTCGTCAGGGCTTCGGCCATTGCGGCATTCAGGGCTATCATGGCTGAAGCGCAATTGACGCTCGAACCAGGTGCACGGAACTCGAAGCGGTTACCCGTAAAGGCAAAGGGCGACGTGCGGTTGCGGTCGGTATTGTCAACAATCAGGTCGGGAATCTGCGGGATGTCAATCTGCATGCCCTGCTTGCCCTTCAGGTTGAAGAGCTCGTTTTTGTCGGACTGTTCGATGTGGTCGAGCAACTCCGTCAGCTGGGTGCCGAGGAACGACGAGATAATGGCCGGAGGAGCCTCATTGCCACCCAATCGGTGGGCGTTCGTCGCACTCATGATGCTGGCTTTCAGCAGTCCGTTGTGTTTGTAGACGGCCATCAGCGTCTCGACGATGAATGTTACGAAACGCAGGTTCTCCTCAGGCGTCTTGCCGGGAGCGTGCAACAATACGCCGTTGTCGGCACTGAGACTCCAGTTGTTGTGCTTGCCGCTGCCATTGATGCCGGCAAAGGGCTTTTCGTGCAGCAGCACGCGGAAACCGTGATTGCGAGCCACTTTCTTCATCAGCGACATGAGTAGCATGTTATGGTCGACGGCGAGGTTACACTCCTCGAAGATGGGAGCCAACTCGAATTGGTTGGGCGCTACCTCGTTGTGGCGCGTTTTTACGGGAATGGCCAACTCCAGAGCCTGTATCTCAAGGTCTTTCATGAAAGCCTGCACTCGGTCGGGGATGGTGCCGAAATAGTGGTCGTCCATCTGCTGGTTCTTCGCACTCTCGTGACCCATCAGCGTGCGACCCGTCATCAACAGGTCAGGACGTGCGGAATAGAGCCCTTCGTCAACAAGGAAATACTCCTGTTCCCAACCTAGATTCACCTGCACCTTCGTCACGTCGTCATAGAAATACTTGCAGACGTCCTTGGCGGCTTTGCCTACAGCATGCAGGGCACGCAACAGCGGAGCCTTGTAGTCCAATGCTTCACCCGTATATGCGATAAATATGGTGGGAATACATAACGTGTCATCAATGATAAACACTGGACTGGTGGGATCCCAGGCTGAGTAGCCGCGGGCTTCGAAAGTGTTGCGGATACCGCCGTTGGGGAACGATGATGCATCGGGTTCCTGCTGTACGAGCAACTTACCGCTGAATGCCTCAATCATGCCGCCCTTGCCGTCGTGCTCTACGAATGCGTCGTGCTTCTCGGCAGTACCTTCCGTCAGTGGCTGGAACCAGTGCGTATAGTGTGTTACACCCATTTCCAGTGCCCACTGCTTCATGCCTGCAGCTACTGAGTCGGCAATGCCTCTGTCCAGCGAGGCACCGTTATCCATTACGTCAATCATCTTGTCGTAGATGTCCTTCGGCAGGTATTTGTACATCTTCTTGCGGTCGAAAACGTACTTGCCAAAGAATTGCGAGGGCCGCTCTTTGGGCACCTTAACCTCGACAGGACGTTTCTTGAAAGCCTCTTCTACTACCTGAAATCTTAAATCGTTTGCCATTATTTTAATTTACAATTTGACAATTTACTGTTTATCAATGAAACGGCGCGTTAGGTCGCTATAATTCTCTATGCGGCGGTCGCGGAGGAAAGGCCACCAGCGACGCACCTGCTCCGAGCGTTGCATATCGACGTCAACGACGACTTCCACTTCCTCATTAGTGGGCGCTTCGTAAAGCAGTTCGCCCTGTGGTCCGGCTACAAACGACGTGCCCCAGAACGGCACGCCATCCTCGTCACCCACGCGATTGACGGTGACGACAGGTAGTCCGTTGGCTACGGCATGTCCGCGCTGAACGGTCTGCCACGCCATGCGCTGTCGCTCTTGTTCGTCGCGCGTGTCGTTGGGGTCGTAGCCGATAGCGGTAGGATAGATAAGTATCTCCGCACCAGCCAGCGCCATGAGTCGTGCAGCCTCAGGATACCACTGATCCCAGCAAACCAATACACCCAGACGGCCCACGCTGGTGTCGATGGGCTGGAATCCCATGTCGCCGGGCGTGAAGTAGAACTTCTCGTAGTAGCCAGGGTCGTCGGGGATGTGCATCTTGCGATACTTGCCGGCAATGGTACCGTCCTTTTCGAGTACTACCGCTGTGTTATGATACAGGCCTGTGGCGCGACGTTCGAAGAGTGAAGTGACAATAACGACACCCAGTTCTTTAGCCAATGCACCATAGAACTCGGTCGAAGGGCCGGGAATGGGCTCTGCCTGGTTGAACGTCTCGACGTTCTCCTCCTGACAGAAGTACAGCCCATTGTGCAATTCCTGCAGCACCACGAGTTCAGCGCCCTTTGCCGCCAGACTTCTAATCTTTTCCGCCAGACGTCGTTTGTTGTCGTCGCGGTCGGCCGTATTGTGCTGTTGTATGATACCTATCTTCATTGTCCTTACGGATTATTTCTTCATGTCGAAACCAAGACGGATGCCGTCGTAGTTCTTGCTGAGGTCACTTACCTTCTGGGCGGTTTCGTTGCCGCTCATGGTTGCCAGAACCTGTAGCACAGTCAACAGCTTCTTCGACTCAAAGAGCAGGGCAATGCCGCCATATTCGCGCTTGGCATAGCAGTTGACGCTAAGTATCAGACCTTGCAATGTGACCTTGGCTGTAGCCTCGTCGAACGACCACGTGCCACCCCAGCTCTTGCCGGCAATAGTGGCCTTGAAGGTCTTGTCTTCGTTGAATTGTACAACCGTATTCTGACTCGTAATGCCTGCCTTTTGGAAATACGGTGCAGCCTCTTGTTCTATCTTCGTGGCTGCCACCTCACCGCCGGCTTTAGCCAACAGGTTCTCGCTGGTGAATGCTACACCTGGGCTATCGTAGCGCCATGTGCCGATAAGTCCCTTTTCGGTCACCTTGTCCATGCCGATAACGCTGGTAAAGATATTGGCGATAGTTCCACCGCTGCCCATAGTCTGCAACAGCGTTCCTGCACCACACGATGTCATAACGGCGCCAGTCAGTGCCACTAAGCACAGCGACGAGAGGGTAATCTTCATCTTTTTCATAATCCTATTTAATTGATAGTTAATTCTTCTTTGTCGGCGGCTTTCGTGATGTGAATCGTCGCTCCGGGCTCGATGTTGCCATTCACGATGAGTTCCGAGATGCCGTCCTCGATGTATGTCTGGATGGCGCGCTTCAACGGGCGGGCACCAAACTGCACGTCGTAGCCCTTTTCAGCCACAAACTGCTTCGCCTCGTCCGAGAGGTCGATGGTGTAACCCATATCCTCAATACGCTGATAAAGGCCTTTCAGTTCCACGTCGATAATCTGTTTGATGGCTTCGAGATCCAGCTGGTCGAAAGTGATGATTTCGTCCAAGCGGTTCAGGAATTCCGGCGAGAACTGCTTCGACAGCGCCTTCTGCACAATCTGGCGTGCGTGCTCCTTGTCCTTTTCGTCGAGCATCAGAGCCGACGAGTTGGTGTTGAATCCCACGCCGCGACCGAATTCCTTCAGCTGGCGCGTGCCGGCATTCGAGGTCATGATGATGACCGTATTGCGGAAGTCCACGAAACGGCCGTTGCCATCCGTCAGACGACCTTCGTCCAATACCTGCAGCAACAGGTTGAAGACGTTGCCGTGAGCCTTTTCAATCTCGTCGAGCAACACGATGGAGTAGGGGTGACGGCGCACGCGTTCCGTCAACTGGCCGCCCTCCTCGTAACCGACGTATCCCGGAGGTGCGCCGATGAGTCGCGACACGTTGAACGACTCCGTATATTCGCTCATGTCGATACGGATGAGTGCGTCTGACGAACCGAACATAAACTCCGCCAGTTTCTTGGCGAGATATGTCTTGCCGACACCTGTCGGGCCCAGGAACATAAAGGCTCCGATGGGGTGGTTGGGTTCCTTCAGTCCTACGCGGTTGCGCTGGATGGCACGAACCATCTTTTCTATCGCCTTGTCCTGCGCAATGACGTGCTGTTTCAGTTCCTGTGCCATACCCTTCAGGCGGATGCCCTCTTCCTGCGCCATGCGATGTACGGGGACGCCCGTCATCATCGATACCACATCGGCCACCTGTTCGGCCGTGACCTCCTGACGCACATCCACCTCGCCGCTGAGCCATTTGTCGTTCAGGGCCTTCAGTTCGCTTTGCAGCACTGCCTCGCGGTCACGATAGCTTGCTGCCAACTCGTAGTTCTGGTCGCCAACAGCATCGTTCTTGTGCATACGAACCTCTTCGAGCTCCTTTTCCTTCTCGGTAATCTCGGGTGGAATGGTGGCATTTTGCAGATGTACGCGCGAACCCGTTTCATCCATCGCGTCTATCGCCTTGTCGGGCATGAAACGGTCACTGACGTAGCGGGCTGTCAATTTGACACAAGCCTCCAGTGCATCGTCGGTGTAAGTCACGTGGTGATGATATTCGTAGCGACCCTTCACGTTCTTCAGAATCTGCAACGTCTCCTCATTGGTCGTGGGTTCTACCATCACCTTCTGGAAACGGCGCTCCAGTGCTCCGTCCTTTTCGATGGAGTTGCGGTATTCGTCCAGCGTCGTAGCTCCGATACATTGTATGGTTCCGCGTGCCAATGCCGGCTTCAGGATGTTTGCGGCATCCATAGTGCCAGCAGCCGAACCCGCACCAATCATGGTGTGTATCTCGTCGATAAATATAATGATATCAGGATTTTGCTCCAGTTCTTTGACGAGCATCTTCATGCGCTCTTCGAACTGTCCGCGATACTTTGTACCAGCTACCACACCCGTCATATCGAGCGTCACCAAACGCTTGTTGAAGAGCATCGGCGAGCAGTGGTGTGTGGCAATCATCTGTGCCAGTCCTTCGACGATGGCACTCTTTCCCACGCCCGGCTCACCAATGAGTATCGGGTTGTTTTTCTTGCGGCGACCAAGGATTTCGATGACGCGCTGGATCTCGTCCTGACGGCCCACACAGGGGTCAAGGGCGCCTTGTAGTGCCAACTGTGTCAGGTCGGTACCGAAATTATCCAGTACGGGAGTCTTCGATTTAGTTTGCTTGGTTTGGGCGGTAGTCGTGCCTTTTCCAGCGGCCGAACCGTTGGACGCACTATTGTTGGAGGTAGTGTTCTCCTCCTCTTCGTAGTCCTCCTCGGGCAGTCCGATGCCGTCTTTCACGCTGAGCATGTTCAGCGTGTCGTTATAATTCATGTTGTTCATTTCCAGAATTTGTTTCGCACCATTGTTTGCTGCGTCGTGCAGGATAGCCAGCAGCACGTGTTGCACATCTACGAATGCCGCACGTTGCAGTCGTGACTCGAGCACGGCCAGTTTCAGAATGTTGCTTGCGTTATCGTTCAGCATCAATTGCTGTGTATAGTTCGGTCTCACGAAATCATCTACTCTGACGCGCGATTCCAGTTCGCTCTTGATGCTTGGCATGTCGATGTTCATGCGTTGGAACAAGTCCGCCACGGGACCTTCCTTCATGCGCATCATGCCCAGCAACAGGTGTTCCGGAGCCACATCCTGACTGGCCAGCCGGGCGGCTTCTTCGCGTGAATAAGCGAGGATTTCAGATACCTTGGGTGAAAATTGATTTGTCATACACTTGTCCTTGCTACAAATTCCGTGCCAAAATCTTATGGTGCGTAATATTGGCAGGCAACTCCTCCATGTAGTGAGTCACCATGATCATTGTCTTATTGCGTCGCTGGCAGAACGTCTCAATGACGTCCCTCACCAGTTGACGGTTCCAGAGGTCGAGTCCGTGCAGGGGCTCGTCGAGTATCAGCAGTTGCGGGTCTTTGACGAAGGCACGCGCCAGCAGCACTAGTCGCTGTTCGCCGCTCGACATTTGCAGGAACGGACGGTCGGCTAAGTGACTGATGCCGAATACGTTCATCCACCAACGGCATTTGTCGTAGTCGTCTGCATTCGGCACGGCATACAGACCCACAGAGTCCATCAGTCCGCTGGCCACGATGCGTATCGCCGGCAGGTTGCGCTTGTACGAGCGGTGCATCTCGGGCGATACATAGCCTATATGTTTCTTGATGTCCCAGATGCTCTCGCCCGAACCGCGCGGACGGTCGAACAGCGTGATGTCGCAGGCATAGCTCTGCGGATTGTCGGCACAAATCAGCGACAGCAATGTCGACTTGCCGCTGCCATTTTGTCCTGACAGTGCCCACCGCTCGCCGTTCATCACCGTCCAGTCGATGTCCTTCAGGATGGTGCGCTCGCCGTAGCGGATGGTGACGTTCCGCATGTCCACCACGCGCTGGCAGTCGTAGTCGGTGTCGGTATATGGGAGCGACAGAATCGCGTCCCGCTGTGCGTCGGAAAGGACGTGGGCGGGAACAGGGTCCGCCGGTGACTCAGCGGCAACGGTCGTGGGGCCGTCGGGAGTGGGGGTGATGACCTCATCTACGAATTCCGGCAGGTCGTCGCTCTTGGCAATGACCAGCATGATGTCCATGTCGCGCTCGCGAGCCAACAGCTGCAACAACTCCTTCAGCTGGTCGCGCGTTTCGGCATCAAGTCCGATAAACGGATTGTCCATGATGAGCAGTCGCGGGTTGGCGAAGAGTGTCTTCGTCAACTGGAACTTCCTGAGTTCGCCGCTCGACAGCGTGATGATCAGCTTGTTCAGCAGGGCGTCCATGTGGAACAGCGCATACAGGTGCTCCTTCATCCGGCGTCGCTCGTCGGTGTCTTCGCCCGCCAACAGATAGGCGCGCTCCAGCAGTTCGCCGGCGGTGGGTGTCTCGTGGTCTATGTCGTGTTGGTTCCAGCGCAGCTGCAGGTAGTACTGGCTGTCGACGTTCGGACCATACGAGTCGGAGAACGCTATATAGCGCACCTTGTCCGACGCCAGCGTCTTGCGCAGCTGGTCCACATAGGCGGTCTTGCCGCTGCCGTTTCGTCCTATAATCGCTGTAACCTTCATTTCTTTACCTTATCCTTGTTCTTGTTCACAAAATCCTTCCAGCCCTTGTAGTGCACCTGACTCTCCGGGCGGTTCATCTGCATGAAATGGCAGTATGCCGCACCCAGCGCGTCCGTCGCATCCATGAATTTCGTCAGCGCTTCCTTGTCGAACTTCAACAGTCGCTGCAACATCCCTGCCACCTGTTCCTTCGATGCCGCACCATTGCCCGTGATGGCCATCTTGATTTTCATCGGCGCATATTCGTGCACGGGCACTCCGTGGTGGATGGCTGCGGCGATGGCTGTCCCCTGGGCGCGACCGAGTTTCAGCGTCGTCTGCACGTTCTTCTGCAGAAACGGTGCCTCGATGGCCATCTCGTCGGGCAAGTATCCGTCGATGATGCCGGTCACGCGCTCGAAGATATGGCCCAGTTTCAGATATCCGTCGCCGAATTTGCGCAGGTCTATCACGCCCATCGTCACCATTTCGGCCTTGTTGTCCACCACCTTGATGACGCCGTAGCCCATGATGTTCGTGCCGGGGTCTATGCCGAGTATTACTTTCTCCATGGGGTCTGCGTCATGGGGGTTAAGGGACGACGGAGACCGCCGGGCGACAACTGTGCTCGCGGCTCCTGAATGGCGGGACTCTCGTTGCCGTAGCGGTCCATAGCCGTCACGGCGTAATACATGCGGGGCGAGCGTGTCGCCGTGCGCTGGACGTCCAGCTGTCGCCACACGTAGCGGGTGGCTATCAGGTTGGCGGGATCGCTGGTATCGACGGGCGACGTCGGCGATGCATATACATTATAGAGCAGGTATGGACCGTCGCTGCGGTCGGCGGCACCTTTCCACGTGATGCGGTCGCCCAGTGCGGTGCGTGTCACGTCGAGCGTCGTCGGAGCTGTCGGTGCGAGACTTTGTGCCCACGTCATCGGCGGGATGAGTGCGGGCAGGCGGTCAAACAGACTGACGAAGTTATACACGCCCTTGACGTTGTTCAGCAGGAATTTCGCACGGAAATAACAGTGGCCGATGCCCAGCTGCCGCGTCACGTTCATCTGTCGTTTCACCTCTGCCAACGGCCAGTTGCGCTCCTGCGGATGGAGCATGTAGATGCCCAGTCCGGAGACGATGGTGCGGCCGTAGCTCTGCTCCTGCCAGTCGATGGCGAAGGGGTAGAAGTTGTTGCCCTGGAAATACATCATCGGATACAGCTGGTCCATCAGTCCGTCGCGCAACCACCCCTGAGCGTCCTGTGCCACCTGTCGGCGGGCATTCCATCCGCGCGACGAGTAGCGGCTGAGGTCGTCGTACTTGCCGATGGGCGAACAACTCATCTTCACCCACGGCTTGTGGGCCTTCACCCGACGACTGATGGCGCGCACGATGCGGGTGATGTTCTCGGCCCGTTTCGGACCCTTCCACGTCTCGGGATAGCGGATGTAGTCCAGGTGGATGCCGTCGATGTCGTAGCGGCTCGTAATCTCCTCGCAGATGTTCGTCAGATAGTCTGCCGTGCCCGTCAGTTCGGGGTCCATATAGCCCTCGTCGCCGATTTTCTTCACCAGCGACGGGTAACGCTTCTTCAGTTGCTGACAACCGTAGGTGGTCCATTTGCCGATGGGTATCGTCACCACCCATGCATGCAGTTCCATGCCGCGGCGGTGACATTCGTCGATGGCGAATTGCAGGGCGTCGTAGCCCGGCGACCGTCCCGGTTTGCCACTCATGCAGCCGTCCCAAGGTTCCAACTGCGACGGATATATCGTCGTTGCCCTGACACGCGTCTGTAGCAACACCGTGTTTACGCCAACCCGTTTCAGCCGGTCCAACATGTTTGTCAACTGCCGTTTCTGCTCGCTTATTCCCATGCCGTCGTGTGCATAGCTGCGTGGCCAGTCAATGCCACCGATGGTAGTCAGCCACACCGCCCGCACCTCATATTTCGGCTCAGCCTTGGCGCCTATCACGCCATATATTATTATAATATAGAGTATCAGTCTTTTCATATTTGCCTGCGAAGGTACGAAAAAAATCCGAGCCCACCAAACATCAGCCCGAATTTTTACCATCTTACATCTTCCATCTTCCATCTTCTCTCTTATATCATCCCTCATCCCTCAGCCTTCAGACATCATCCTTCGCCCACTTTTTTTCGTGTCATTTTTACTCTTTTAACGTTGAAATTGTGTGTAATATGTAAATTAATTCCTAACTTTCTCCCTCGGAGAAAGCACAAAAAAACTTGTTTTCCTTTGGCGCTTTGCTCGCTTATTCGTAACTTTGCGGCCGTATGGAACAGAAATTCAGCAATAACAGTATTGACCTTTAGGGGCTGCGCGAGTTTTGCGAGCGTGAGGGTGAGGCGGTGGTTTACTGCAAGGGTGATCAGTTGGAGCGTGAGGGCGACCCGGCACGTTGGATGGCATTCGTGGAGAGCGGATGCTTCAAGTATGTGAATCGTAGTAGTGACGACAGGGAGCACATCACGTGGTTCTCCTTCGTGGGCGAATTCGTGGTCGATTACCCGACGTTTCTCTACGACCGTCCTTCACAAACTACCATTGTGGCGATGATGACCAGCCGCATTTTCAGGGTCACGGGTGAACAGATGCGACAGTTTTTCGACCAGAGCATGAAGACGATGAAGCTGCGAGCCATCATCGCCGAGCACATTCTCTGCCAGTTTCGTTTGCGCTATCTCGACCTCCACTGCACTACGCCCCGCGAGCGTTACGACTTGCTCATGCAGCGTTGCCCGGGCATCGTGGAGCACCTCGACTTGCAGGACATCGCCTCGTTCCTTAACGTCACGCCCAAAACCATCAGCAAGATACGCAAAGATATCACTTTCGGCAAAGATTAGGTGTAAATTTAACAAAAACTCTTAACCTGGTTAAGACTTTCACCCTCGGCATCCGATTTTTAGGGTTCGCCGAGGGTGAATTATTATGGTATTTTGTAACTTCGCGGTCGAAAATCAACATATAAATCATTAAATAGATAAAAAAGTGAAAAATCCGTGTCCAAATTCATGGAAAAAGTGTGGGGGCCTGCGCTTTCTTTATGCCTTTGAGTTAGTGCTTTCCCCATAGACGGATAATCGGGCAGGAACTGTGCGGTCAGCACCGATGTCTTGTGCTTTCTCCCGTCGATAATAGCGGCATTCTTCTTCAATCGCACTTCCTTACGTAGTCCGTCCTTCGTCAGCACTACATGGTCTTTGCCCACTTCTGCGTTGTTCCAATATTCGCAGTCGTATATGGCGTAGTCATCGAACAGCCCGATAAGCCATTCGCCTGTCGCCTCGTCCCTCAGACAGAGGTCGAGACTCGATTTCACTTGCTATTTCATTCTTAATTGTGTCTGGGCCAGGGAAACCGATGCTCTTGTAGGTCTGTTCGCCCTTGGCGTTGTAGATGGCGTAAGTGGGGATGCCTTCTGACTCGTACTTTTGGAGGATGTAACCGTATTGCTCATTTGTCAGGTAGTAGTGGTCACCATCAATATCCTTAATCATCTCCTGCCAAGTGGACAGAGGCGAAGAGGGACAAACTGGACGTTCTGTCCCTTCATCTGCTCCTTCATGGGTACCATAGCTTTGTGTCCGGCCCGACAAGGACCACACCATGTAGCCCAGATGTCGATGAGCACGGCTTTGCCCTTATACTTGTCGATGATGGTCTGTAGGATGTCCTCTGGGGCCACGTCGTCGTACTTCTTATAGAACACGTCCTCCTGACTTGCCAGTTGCAGGGCTACACGCTGCTGTTTGGCTCGATAATCAAGGATGACGGCCTTGCAATCTTCAAAAGGCAAGTTTTTGATGTCCTTTTCTTTAACATTTTCACTCTCAAGAAGCAATGGTATTGCTCGAAGAATCGAGTTGTAAGTATTCTTTTCTTGTGCTTTCTTGTCATAGACATCCAGAACGACTTGCCAGAATGCTGAGCTGCATGGAGAACCAGGTTCGTTCAGGAATTTCCAATTGTAGGCAAGTTCGTCCGCTGAAAGAGGAAGCATGTCTATGCACTTCTTGTAGTTTTCTTCGTAATTCTCATTGGTCATATAGACGGTGCCGTCTTCATCTACCTTGTATTGGCAGTATGTGTTTGCAAACTGGCGTGTCCATTCGATGTAGTCAGCCTCTGCTATCATGCAGAGCAAATCTTTGGTAGCAGTGGTGTATTTCGTTTTTATGAAAGCAGCAATGCGCTTGTCGAAAATGTCCGTCAGGCACATCAGGCGTTCTTCCTTGGTTTGGCATTCCCTGACTTTCAGGAATACTGTCGTGTCGTCCCCGTAATCCTCATCATATGCAGCCGCCAAATCCCTATTGGTTTTGGCAAGATAGCCTTTGAAAGCCACGAACGGTTTCTTGTCAGAGGTAATCTTCATTAGAATATCAGTCTCTTGCCCTGGGGCAATGATGATGTTGCTATAGGCCAAACCTTGAACGCCGACAGTTACCTCGCGAGCCAGCCACAAGGGAATCTCAACCTCCAGGGTGCCATCGTCAGCAAATGGGAAGAACTTGGAGAAAGACTCCGTAGAGCCTAATGGCTTGAAGCCACCCACATAGAATTCCAGTTTCATACCAGGTTTATAGCCCAGCATCTTTACATTGATCGTTGCTATACCTTTATTTATCTTAGCAACGGGCAAAGTTTCGTCTTTGGCGTATTTTACACTCTTCCAGTCATCAGGCAATACCAACTTCTGCTTAGTCTTACTGTCGCAGATATTCCAGAACCGGAAGGCTCCGTCGACATCACCTTCCGAGAAGTCCATCTCTTTGGTGTCGAGTGGCACGGGCTTGAAGTGAAGAGCCAGGTTGACCTTTCCGCTTTCAGGCATCCAAAAGAGTGAGTCGAGTTGCAGGTCTAACTCCTGTTCGTTGGTCTTTTTTCCATTCGTGATGGCGTACTTCTTGCCGTCGGGTGTCTGCACAAACGACTCTTTGGCAAAGCGAATCCAAACGTTCGGTCTGTAGTTTGCAGTGATATGCAGTACGGTTTCCGTTTGTTTCAGTTCCACCTTGGTGATTTCAAACGTCGAGTTGTATGTTCCCATAAAGGCTGCGGGCTTTTCCCATACGATTGTCTTTTTTGCCTGCCCCGCCACTGCGACGAGGGCGAGCAGGATGGTGATGATGGATTTCTTGTTCATGTTCATTTCGTTTTGTTTGTTATACCTTTATATTATATATACGACGTTTTCGTGGAAATATCTCTTTCGGGGCATTCACGTCATGCTGTAACCGCCTCCGAGAGTCATTCCGAGCCACAAAGTTACGGAAAACGGCACAAAAAAGCCCTCGGCAAAGCCCGGAAATCGGGTGCCGAGGGTGAAAGTCTTAAACTAGTTAAAGAAAGTGGCGCTATTTTTTCGCTTCGAACGTGATATCTTTGCGGATGGTGCTCAGGTAATTGGGCGTGACGCAGAGAAAAGAGGCGAGGTCCTGCAAGGCAAGGTGATGCACGATGCCGGGACAACGACGTAGCAGCAACTCGAAGCGCGAAGCGGAGATGGAAGAGGCACGCAAGAACAGCATTTCGTTTGAAGAATATGCCAAGGCGCATCCCGATTCCTCGTTGGCCAAGATGCGCGGGAAGAAGTAGGGGCAGTGATGTGTTAAACAAAACGGAAACCTGAAATAACGCGAAAAGGAACCAGAGAAACTCTGATTCCTTTTCGTTCTGTACACCCGCAGGGGCCAGATAACATATCTTCATTCCAAGCAAAGCTCCGATGCTTCCGCCGATAGCTGCAAGTATCAGCAAGGTAGCCTCCGATATGCGCCAGCTGCCTTTCTTGGCCTTCCACTTATCAATGCCATAGACCAGGAAGGTC
>ONKX01000033.1 GCA_900318555.1 uncultured Prevotellaceae bacterium
CTGTAGCTAGCGTTCATCCTGAGCCAGGATCAAACTCTACATTGTAAAATTTTTATTTCTCCGAAAGAAAAATTTTACAGCTTCCGTCGTCGCTCGGCAATTGAAAGCAAGCTTTCATTGCACTCGCTCCTAGGAACCTTGTAAATTCTTCCATCGACGTTTTCTCTGTCTCAGAACGCTCATCCGGTAGTATTTAATGGTAGAAGGTTGCCTAAAACGGCGACCTTCCAAGAAATTGAAACGGTTTGTTCTTGTTACCCAATACATATATATTAATATATACGTACTGCTTCTCGTACTACTTCTTCTCTGTCTATGTAAGTCTTTCAAAGAACTCTTTTTGGGGTCGCTTTTTCAGGACTCTCCCTGAAAGCGGATGCAAAGGTACGACTTTTTTCCGAAACAACAAACTTTTCAGAAGAAAAAAAACGAAATAAAAGCAAAAAAAAATAGAGACTTGATACGCGTCAATCTAACACCAAATTACACATTATTAAATATATAGTATTGTGCACGCGAACAATAAAGAACACATTCACCAAACCAAAGTTGTCGATACAGCGATGAAACTGCAATAGGCTGAAACAGCGATAAACCATAAAATGCAAAAAAAGATGCATATTTGTTTGGTTATATGCAGAAAAATGTATAATTTTGCAGCCGATTTGAATAAATATACCAGCGATGAAAGTTAAAAACGACCGCTTAGAAGCACTGCGGATGATTATTTCAAGCCAAGAACTTGGTAGTCAAGACGAACTATTGGACGCCCTAAAGAAAGAGGGTTTCCAATTGACTCAGGCCACTCTCAGTCGCGATTTGAAACAGTTGAAGGTTGCCAAAGCAGCCTCCATGCGAGGCAATTATGTATATGTATTGCCTAACGACACCATGTACAAACGTGTGAGCACGCCTTCGTCTGTTCGCGAGATGATGCAAGTTCCCGGATTTCTAAGCATTCATTTCTCTGGCAACATGGGTGTCATTAAGACGCGCCCAGGCTATGCCAGTTCGATAGCTTACAACATAGACAACAGTCATATTAACGAGATATTAGGCACGATAGCTGGTGACGATACCATCTTTATCGTTATCAAACAAGGGGTAACGATGGAAGAAGTGGTCGAGGCCTTAAGCGAAGTAGTGCCGAATATGAGGTGATTTTTCCAGTTCATAGTTCATAGTTAAGAGTTCATAGTTAAAATGGAACAGAATAAGAATATAGAGGTATTTGTGGCAGGACCTGAACATGAAATTTACGTAGACACTATCCTGCAGACCATTGCTGATGCAGCTAAGGTACGCGGAACGGGTATTGCTAAGCGTACACACGAGTATCTGGCCACGAAGATGAAAGAGGCTAAAGCCGTGATAGCCCTCAGTGGTAACACGTTTGCCGGTTTCAGCTATATTGAGACGTGGGGCAACAAACAATATGTGACAACCTCTGGTCTGATAGTCCACCCCGACTTTCGCGGATTGGGTGTAGCCAAGAAAATCAAGGATATGACATTCTCGCTGGCCCGCACCCGTTGGCCGCACGCCAAGATTTTCTCGCTGACGAGCGGTGCTGCCGTGATGAAGATGAATACGGAATTGGGGTATCAACCCGTGACCTTTGCCGATTTGACCGACGACGAGGCTTTCTGGCGCGGTTGCGAGGGTTGCGTCAACGTGGATGTCCTGCACCGTACAGGTCGTAAATACTGCATTTGCACGGCTATGCTCTACGACCCCGAGGAACACCTGCCCGCTAAGATCCCCGAAGAAGTCTTAGAACGCATCAAACAGTTAGACGAGAAATAAAACCACGAATTTCACGAATAACACGAATAAATAAAAATATGAGCAAGAAGAAAGTAGTAGTAGCCTTTAGTGGTGGATTGGACACCAGCTACAATGTGATGTATCTGACTAAGGAGTTAGGTTATGAGGTATATGCCGCCTGTGCCAATACGGGTGGTTTCTCAGCTGAGCAGTTAAAGAGGAATGAAGAGAACGCCTACAAGCTGGGCGCCGTGAAATATGTGACGCTCGACGTGACGCAGGAGTATTACGAGAAGTCGCTGAAGTATATGATTTTCGGCAATGTGCTGCGAAATAACTGCTACCCAATATCGGTCAGCAGTGAGCGCATCTTCCAGGCTATCGCCATTGCGCGCTATGCCAAGGAGATTGGTGCCGACGCTATCGCTCACGGAAGCACAGGTGCCGGCAACGACCAGATCCGTTTCGACATGACGTTCCTCGTGATGGCTCCTGGCGTTGAGATTATCACGCTCACTCGTGATCGTAACCTAACCCGTAAGGAGGAGGTGGACTATCTGAACGCCAACGGCTATTTCGCAGACTTCACCAAGCTGAAGTACTCGTATAACGTCGGTATCTGGGGCACCTCGATTTGTGGTGGCGAACTGCTCGACCCCACACAGGGACTGCCCGAAGAGGCATATCTGAAACACGTTACGAACCCCGAAAAGGAATCGCTGCTGAAGATTCAGTTCGAGAAGGGCGAGATTGTGGCTGTCAATGGTGAGCAGTTCGATGACCACATCAAGGCCATTCAGAAGATTGAGGAGATTGGTGCCTCGTACGCCATTGGCCGTGATGCCAACGTCGGCGACACCATCATCGGCATCAAGGGCCGTGTTGGTTTCGAGGCCGCAGCACCTAAGCTGATTATCGAGGCTCACCGTCTGCTGGAGAAATCGACGCTCTCCAAATGGCAGCAGTACTGGAAAGACCAGGTAGCCAACTGGTATGGTATGTTCCTGCACGAGAGCCAGTATCTGGAGCCAGTTATGCCAGATATCGAGGCTATGCTTACAAGCAGCCAGCGCAACGTTACGGGTACCGCCATCCTGAAGCTTCGTCCCTACGGCTTCGAAACTGTGGGCATTGATTCTGTCAATGACTTGACAAAAAGTAAGTTGGGCGAATACGGCGAGACCCAGACTGGTTGGACTGCCGACGAAGCCAAAGGTTTCATCAA
The DNA here is from genome assembly GCA_900318555.1 of uncultured Prevotellaceae bacterium. Classification (GTDB taxonomy): domain Bacteria; phylum Bacteroidota; class Bacteroidia; order Bacteroidales; family Bacteroidaceae; genus Prevotella. The sequence goes on from ONKX01000033.1 coordinate 2,993, forward strand.
GGTCAGCTCTACTCCACTCCGCGTTTACTACGGCATTCACAAAGACGAGAAACGCTGATTTTTCGACCACGGATTTAACGGATTACACGGATGATAAAAGTTGGAATATTAGGTGCGGCAGGCTATACAGGCGGAGAACTGATTCGCCTGCTGCTGAACCATCCCGAGGCAGAGATCGTCTTTGCCAATTCAGAGAGTAATGCTGGTAATTTGGTGAGTGACGTACATGAAGGACTCATCGGGGAAACCGATTTGAAGTTTACCGACGCGATGCCGTTTGACCAAGTTAATGTGGTATTCTTCTGCTTCGGTCACGGCAAGAGCGAGGCGTTCCTCAAGGAGCACACCATCCCTGCAAACGTCAAGATTATCGACCTCGCCCAAGATTTCCGCATCAAAGGCGACCACGACTATGTCTATGGCCTGCCAGAAATCAACAAAGAGGACATCCAGAAAGCGCAGCATGTGGCCAACCCCGGTTGTTTTGCCACCGCCATTCAGCTCGGTTTGCTGCCTGCCGCCAACCTCAATCTGTTGAAGTACGACGTCAGCGTAAATGCTATTACGGGCTCTACGGGAGCCGGACAGAAGCCCGGTGCCACGACCCACTTCTCATGGCGTAACAACAACCTCAGCATCTACAAGCCCTTTACCCACCAGCATCTGGCCGAGATACGTCAGTCGCTGGCACAAGTACAGGGCCATTTGGATGTCGACATCGACTTCATCCCCTATCGCGGCGATTTCGCCCGCGGCATCTTCTGCACGGAGGTCATCCGCACGAAGGCCCCTGCCGACGAAGTCATTCAGGCCTACAAAGACTTTTATGCCGACGCCGCCTTCACCCACTACTCCGACAAACCGTTAGACCTCAAGCAAGTGGTGAACACCAACAAGTGTCTCGTCCACATCGACGCCTTCGACAACAAGCTGCTCGTCACCTCCTGCATCGACAATCTCTTGAAGGGTGCCGTGGGCCAAGCCGTTCAGAATATGAACCTGATGTTCGGCATCGACGAGACCGCCGGTCTGCGTCTGAAAGCCTCCGCATTCTAAAGTTCGATTTGCACTATCTTTTCGCTTTGCGAGAAGTTACTTCATTCGTAACTTTTTCCCACGGAAAAAATAGGCTGCATCTCAGAAAAATCCAAATAAATTTGGTTTTTCGTTCGATTTACACTATCTTTGCAGGCAGTATAGTAATAACCCAGAACAATTATGAGTATGAGAAAGAGCATTTTCACCCTGGCCGTGATGATAGTAGCGGCACTGTTTGTAACCACGTCTTGCGGAAACAAGAGTCAGAAACAGGTTCAAGAGGAGAGTCAGGCAGGACAAGTGAATAACTTCCGCATCAAGCGCGGCACTAATATCAGCCACTGGCTGTCGCAGTCGGAGCAGCGCGGTGAGGCACGTCGTCTGCACATACAGGAGGATGACTTTGCCCGCCTGAAGGAGCTGGGCTTCGACTTTGTACGCATTCCCATCGACGAGGTGCAGTTCTGGGACGAGGACGGCAAGCAGTTGCCTGAGGCTTGGGGACTGCTGAACAATGCACTCGACTGGGCTCGCAAGTACGACCTGAGAGCCATTGTGGATTTGCACATCATCCGTTCTCACTACTTCAATGCAGTGAACGAGGCCGGTCAGACTGCCAACACGCTGTTCACGTCAGAGGAGGCGCAGGAAGGTTTGCTGAACCTGTGGCGTCAGTTGTCGGACACGCTGAAAAACCGCAGCAACGACTGGGTGGCCTATGAATTCATGAATGAGCCCGTAGCCGACGAGCACGAGCAGTGGAACGCCCTCGTGGCAAAGGTGCACAAGGCCCTGCGCGAACTGGAGCCCCAGCGTACGCTCGTCATCGGTTCGAACCGTTGGCAGGGTCACGAGACGATGAAGTATCTGAAGGTGCCCGAGGGCGACAAGAACATCATCCTGTCGTTCCACTACTACAACCCCATGCTGCTGACGCACTACGGTGCATGGTGGTCGCCACTGTGTGCTGCCTACAAGGGTAAGGTAAACTATCCCGGCGTGCTCGTGTCGAAGGAAGACTACGATGCTGCTCCCGATGCCATCAAGGCTGAGCTGAAGCCATACACCGAACAAGTGTGGGATATCAACACCATTCGCGAGCAGTTCAAGGATGCCATCGAGGCTGCCAAGAAGTACGACCTGCAGTTGTTCTGCGGCGAGTGGGGCGTCTATGAGCCCGTTGACCGCGAGCTGGCCTACAAGTGGTATCGCGACGTGCTGACCGTCTTCGACGAGTTCAACATTGCCTGGACCACTTGGTGTTACGACGCCGACTTCGGTTTCTGGGACCAGCAGCGTCACACATTCAAGGACCGCCCGTTGGTTGAACTCCTGATGAGCGGCAAGAAACTGGGAGAATAAAAAGGAAATAGAACTAGACTGAATATGAAACTATTTGACGTATATCCCCTGTTCGACGTGAACATCGTTAAAGGCAGGGGCTGTAAGGTTTGGGACGACAAAGGTCAGGAGTATCTTGACCTCTATGGCGGACACGCCGTGATTTCCATCGGCCATTCGCATCCGCACTATATTAATAAGGTGACGGAGCAACTGGGGAAAATTGGGTTTTACTCGAACTCTGTGATTAACAAACTGCAGGCAGAACTGGCAGAGCGCCTGGGCAAGATCAGCGGTTATGACGACTACCAGCTGTTCTTAATCAACAGCGGTGCAGAGGCCAACGAGAATGCACTGAAGCTGGCATCGTTTAAGAATCCGCAGGCCACACGCATCCTGTCGTGTGAACACGCGTTCCACGGACGTACGTCGCTGGCAGTCGAGGTGACCAACAATCCGAAGATTGTGGCTCCGCTGAACGACAACCACCACGTGCGATTCCTGCCGTTGAACGACATTGAGCCGTGGGTGCGCGAAATGTCGCGCGGAGGCGTTGTTGCCGTCATCCTCGAGTGTATTCAGGGTGTCGGTGGCATCCAGATGGCTACACCAAAGTTCGCCCAGGACTTGGCATACGCCTGCAAACGCTTCGGTGTAACGCTGATTTGCGACGAAATACAATGCGGCTACGGACGTAGCGGTAAGTTCTTCGCCCACCAGTGGCTCGGCATCAAGCCTGACATCATTACCGTTGCGAAAGGAATCGCTAACGGTTTCCCCATGGGCGCCGTACTCATCTCGCCCGACTTCGAGCCCGTCTACGGACAGTTGGGCACAACGTTCGGCGGCAACCATCTGGCTTGCGCTGCAGCCCTCGCCGTGCTCGATGTGTTCGAACAGGAACACATCGTCGAAAATGCCCACGAAACAGGCGAATACCTTATTGCACAACTGAAGGAACTCCAAAAGACACAACCCCATATCAAGGACGTGCGTGGTCGCGGCCTGATGATTGGTATCGACCTCGACATCCCTCACAAAGACGTGCGCCAGCCGCTGATTTATCAGGAGCACTGCTTCACGGGATGTGCCGGACAGAACATTCTGCGCCTATTGCCACCGCTGTGTCTGACGAAGGCCGAGGCCGACGAGTTTATAGAGAAACTAAAGAAGGTTTTTAATTCGCTATAACGTAATAACGGTAAAGGAAATGAAGATATCAGTAATCGGAGCCGGTGCCATGGGTGGTGCCATCGTTGAAGGGCTCATCAAGGGAGACTATATCCAGAACGAGGACATCTGCGTGAGCGACCCCGTGCGTGCAACACGCGACAAGTTCGCTGACTTGGGCGTGACGGCGACGCCGAGCAACCAGTTGGCAGCACAGGGTGCCGATATCGTATGCGTGGTTGTCAAGCCCTGGCTCGTGGAGCAGGTGCTGACTGGCATTCGCGACGTGATGGATTACGACCAGCAAACACTCGTCGTGGTGGCTGCAGGCGTCAAGTCGGAGAACATCAAACAGTGGATGACGAAAGAAGGGAAGATGATTCCGACGTACCTCGTCATTCCGAACATCGCCATTGCACAACTGGCGTCGATGACGTTCATCGTGCCGGTTATTGCTGCGACACAGCAACATACGGACCAGGTGGTGAAGTTGTTCGAGAGCATGGGCAAGACCATTATCACCGATGAACAGCATCTGGGAGCCGGTACGACACTGGCATCGTGCGGCATCGCCTATGCCATGCGGTATATCCGTGCTGCGGCAGAAGGCGGCGTAGAGCTGGGCTTTAAGGCTGACGACGCGAAGGCCATCGTGATGCAGACGATGAAGGGTGCCGTAGAGTTGCTGGAGGCAACGGGGTTGCACCCCGAGGCCGCCATCGACTTGGTGACGACGCCTGGCGGTGTGACCATCAAGGGACTGAACGAGATGGAGCATGCCGGTTTTACGTCAAGTGTAATTAGAGGATTAAAAGCTGGAGCGAAGTGACACATTTGCTAATTGACAATTGATAATTGATAAATATGGACGAACAATTGAAACAAATAGGCGAGCGACTGCGCGGACTGCGCGACGTGCTCGACATCCCCGTGAGCGAGATGGCTGAAACCATCGGTATCAGCACTGAGAAGTATGAAAAAATTGAGCAGGGCGAGCTGGACATCACCATCTCGAACCTGATGAAAATCGCGAAGAAGTACGGCGTATCGACGGAGGAACTTATATTCGCTGAGGCACCGCACATGAAGTCGTACTATGTGACGCGCAAGGGTCAGGGCATGAGCATCGAACGCACAAAGGCATATAAATATCAGAGCCTCGTGGGTGGTTTCGTCAACCACAAGGCCGACGTGTTTATCGTTACCGTCGAGCCGAAGCCCGGTGCCCGCACCATTTATAAGAATACCCACCCCGGACAGGAGTTCAACATGGTGCTGGAAGGCAGCATGGAGCTCTACATCGGTGGCAAGACCATCATCCTTGAGGAAGGTGACAGCATCTATTTCGACTCCACCAAGCCCCACGGCATGTTAGCCGTCGGAGACAAGGCCGTGAAATTCTTAGCGTTTACTGTGGAATAGTCGTGATAACGGAATTACGAAATCACGGCATAACGACATAACGTTATAACGAAAGAAGAAAGAAATGATAGAAAGATTTTTGAAACAGACGACGTTCACGTCTGTTGAGGATTACAACAAGAACCTGGAGTTTATCATCCCCGAGAACTTCAATTTCGCCTACGACGTAATGGATGTCTGGGCTGAGGAGAAGCCCGAGGGACTGGCCATTCTGTGGACTAACGACCAGGGGGAGGAAATACGCACAACATTTGCCGAACTGAAGGAGCAAACCGATCAGGCTGCATCGTATCTGCAAACGCTGGGCATCGGCAAGAACGACCCCGTAATGCTCATTTTGAAGCGTCACTATGAGTGGTGGGTCATCATGCTTGCACTGTGTAAGATCGGCGCCATCGTCATTCCTGCAACACATATGTTGACCAAGCACGACTACGTCTATCGCAACACGCGTGCATCGGTGAAGGCTATCATCTGCGCCGACGACGATTATATTATCAGTCAGATCAAGTTGGCCATGCCAGAGAGTCCGACGGTGAAACAATATGTCACATTGCGCGACGAAGAAGGTTTCCGAAATTGGAGGAAGGAATGGAGGGAGGCACCGAAATTCCAGCGTCCTGCCTTCGTCAACGAGAATGACGACACGATGCTGATGTACTTTACCAGCGGCACGAGCGGCGAGCCGAAGATGGTGGCACACGACTATCTCTATGCCATGGGCCATCTGTCGACGGGCGTCTTCTGGCATAATCTGCACGAGGGTTCACTGCACCTCACCGTAGCCGATACGGGCTGGGGCAAGGCCGTCTGGGGTAAGTTCTACGGACAATGGTTTGCCGGCGCAACGGTGTTCGTTTACGACCACGAGAAGTTCAATGCCGACAACCTGCTGCGTCAGATTGAGAAATACCACGTGACGTCGTTCTGCGCGCCGCCAACCATCTATCGCTTCATGATTCGCGAGGACCTTTCGAAATATGACCTGTCGTCACTCGAATACTGCTGTACGGCCGGCGAAGCGCTGAACCCCGCCGTGTTCGACAAACTGAAGGAGAAGACTGGCCTGAACATCATGGAAGGTTTCGGACAGACGGAGACCACGATGACCCTCGGCACCTTCCCCTGGATGACGCCGAAGCCTGGCTCGATGGGTATTCCCAATGCCCAGTACAACATCGACCTACTGCGTGCTGACGGTACGTCGTGCGAGGACGGTGAGAAAGGCGAGATCGTCATCCGCGTGGGCGACCGCAAACCCATCGGACTCTTCAAGGGTTACTATCGTGACCCCGAAAAGACCCGCGAGGCTTGGCACGACGGCATCTACCACACAGGCGACATGGCGTGGCGCGATGAGGACGGCTACTACTGGTTTGAGGGTCGTATTGACGACGTCATCAAGTCCAGCGGTTATCGCATCGGTCCGTTCGAGGTAGAATCAGCGCTGATGACCCACCCTGCTGTCGTGGAGTGCGCCATCACGGGTGTGCCCGACGATATCCGCGGTATGGTAGTGAAGGCTACCGTCGTACTTGGCAAGGAATGGAAGGACAAGGCTGGCGAAGACCTCATCAAGGAACTGCAGCAGCACGTCAAGAAGGAGACCGCACCCTACAAATATCCTCGTATCGTCGAGTTCGTCGACGAACTGCCGAAGACCATCAGCGGCAAAATCCGCCGTGTGGAAATCCGCAACAAGGACGCCGAGAAGTAATTCAAAATTGACAATTGATAATTGACAATTAATAATTAGGGATGGCGGCGCATAACGAGTTAGGCAAGTGGGGTGAAGACACGGCGGCAGACTATCTGCAGCGCAACGGTTACGCCATCGTTGAGCGCGACTGGAAATCAGGTCACCGCGACCTCGACATCATTGCCCAGGACGAAGACGGCACCGTCGTGTTCGTCGAAGTAAAGACCCGTCGCAACCGCTTGTTCGGCGCCCCCGAGGAAGCCGTGGACTATCGGAAACTGCGAAGTCTGCAGATGGCCATCAACCACTACATCAAGTACCGCCACATCAACGGCGACTCCCGACTGGACATCATCACCGTCGTCGGCACCGTCGGAGAAGAACCGGAAATAGAACATATCAAAGACGTATCAATGATATAAAATGAAGAAAAGAATTGTCATCAAGATAGGCTCCAACGTGTTGACGCGCACGGACGGAAAACTGGACGTCACACGCGTGTCGTCACTCGTCGACCAGGTGGCCTCCCTCCGTCGCCACGACTACGAAATTATCCTCGTGTCGTCGGGTGCCGTAGCCTGCGGACGTCGTGAACTGACCGTCGATCATTCGCTCGACAGCGTCGAACAGCGCCAGTTGTTCTCCGCCGTGGGTCAGGTAAAACTCGTCGGACTTTACTACGACCTGTTCCGCGAGTTCGGCATCCACGTCGGACAAGTGCTCACGATGAAGGAAAACTTCGAGCCCGGCGAACAATACCGCAACCAGCAGGCCTGTATGACGGTGATGCTTGAGAACGACGTATTGCCCATCGTCAACGAAAACGACACCGTCAGCGTCACCGAGCTGATGTTCACCGATAACGACGAGCTCTCCGGCCTCATCGCACAGATGATGAAGGCCGACACGCTCATCCTCCTGAGTAACATCGACGGTATCTACGACGGTCATCCCGACGACCCTGCATCGAACATCATTCCCACCGTCGAACCCGGTCGCGACCTCTCGCAATACATCAAGGAGGAGAAGAGTGCCTTCGGTCGTGGCGGCATGCATTCGAAATATACCACTGCCCAGAAACTCCAGAAGGCCGGTGTCCGCGTCGTCATTGCCAACGGCAAGCGCGAAGACATCCTCCTCGACATCCTTTTAAACAATCAAAACGTACCACATACAGAATTCATTCCAAATGCAATTGACTGAAACATTCCAGCGGGTCAAGAAAGCCAGTCGCTCACTGGCTCTGCTCTCCGACGAGCAGCGTAACACCATCCTCAATGCGGTGGCCGACGCCATCGTTGACTTCAAGGAGCGCATCCTCGTAGCCAACAGCCAGGACTTGGCAAAGATGGATCCCAAGAATCCTTTATACGACCGTTTGCAACTCACCGAAAAGCGTCTCGACGGTATTGCCAGCGACATGCGTAACGTGGCCTCATTGCCTTCTCCACTTGGTTACGTCACCAAGGAGAAAACGTTACCCAACGGTCTGCGCCTGCATCGTGTCAGCGTGCCCTTCGGCGTCATCGGCATGATCTACGAGGCCCGTCCTAACGTGACCTACGACGTATTCTCGCTCTGCTTCAAGAGCGGCAATGCCTGCGTGCTGAAAGGTGGAAGCGATGCCGACCTCTCCAATCAGGCCAGCGTCGAACTCATCCATGAGGTACTCGAGCACTTCGGCGTCAATCCCGACGTTGTCACCCTGCTGCCAGCAACTCATGAGGCCACGGGCGAAATGCTCAATGCCGTGGGTTATATAGACCTCTGCATTCCCCGTGGCGGACGTCGTCTCATCGACTTTGTTCGCGACACCGCCCGCATCCCCGTCATCGAGACCGGTGCCGGCGTCGTCAACACCTATTTCGATGAAGAGGGAGACTTGGAGATGGGCAAGAAGATTATCTGCAATGCCAAGACACGTCGTGTCTCGGTGTGCAATGCCCTCGACTGCCTTATCATCCACGAGAGCCGCTTGGGCGACCTCGTCGAACTGGTTAAGCCCCTGCTCGACCATAAAGTGTTGCTTTATGCCGACGGTCCTGCCTACCAGCTGTTGCGCGGAAACTATCCGGCAATTCTGTTGCAGCCTGCCACCGACGGGTCGTTCGGCACCGAATTCATGGACTACAAAATGGCCATCCGCACCGTTTCGTCACTCGACGAGGCACTCGCACACATCGACCAGTACGGCTCCGGACATAGCGAGGCTATCATCACCAACGACGAGGCTACGGCCCGCAAGTTCCAGGCGCACGTCGATGCCGCCTGCGTCTATTGGAATGCCCCCACATCGTTCACCGATGGCGCGCAGTTCGGTCTCGGTGCCGAGATTGGCATCTCCACCCAGAAACTCGGTCCCCGCGGTCCTATGGCACTTGAGGAAATCACCACCTACAAATGGATCATCGAGGGCGAAGGCCAAACCCGCCCATAATCACGGAATCACGGAATACCGCAATCCCGAAATCACGGAATCCCGAAATAACGTAATAACGAAAATAAAAATGAAAACCTTCATCAACGTACAGGATATCGGCCCGCTGGAAAAGGCGATGGCCGAAGCATTTGAGATTAAGAACGACCGTTACAAGTATCAGCATCTGGGCAAGAACAAGACCCTCATGATGATATTCTTCAATAACTCGTTACGCACGCGCCTCTCCACCCAGAAGGCCGCCATGAACCTCGGCATGAATGTCATCGTGCTCGACGTCAATGCCGGTGCCTGGAAACTGGAAACAGAGCGTGGCGTCATCATGGATGGCGACAAGAGCGAACACCTGCTCGAAGCCATTCCCGTCATGGGTTGCTACTGCGACCTCATCGGCGTACGTTCCTTCGCCGGACTCACCGACCGTGAGTATGACTATGCCGAGACCGTGCTCCAGCAGTTTATCAAGTATTCAGGCCGTCCCGTCTTCGCCATGGAGACCGCCACGGTGCACCCCCTGCAGGCCTTTGCCGACCTCATCACCATCGAGGAATATTGGAAGACCCCCTCTAACTCCCCCTGTCTAGGGGGAGAACCAAAGGCCGCCCCTGAACAGGGGAGGTTGGAGGGGTCTCGCCCCAAAGTAGTTTTAACCTGGGCCCCCCACTGCCGTGCCCTGCCGCAGGCCGTGCCTAACAGCTTCGCTCAGTGGATGAACGCCGCCCCCGACGTGGACCTCGTCATCACCCACCCCAAAGGCTACGAGCTCGACCCACAGTTCGTCGGCAATGCCCGCGTGGAATACGACCAGCGCAAAGCCTTCGAAGGTGCAGATTTCATCTATGCCAAGAACTGGTCGAACCCCGGTGTCACCAATCCTGCCGACTATGGCAAGATTACCTGTGAGGACCGTTCATGGACCGTCGATACCGAGCACATGTCGTGGACCAATAACGGCAAGTTCATGCACTGTCTGCCCGTCCGTCGTAACCTCATCGTCACCGACGATGTCATCGAGTCGCCCAACAGCCTCGTCATCCCCGAAGCTGCCAACCGCGAAATCTCGTGCTCCGTGGTTATCAAGCGCATGCTTGAAGCCCTTTAACGTTCAATGTTCAACGTTCAACGTTCAATGGTATATGATATCCTTCGAATGCGATTATAACAACGGTGCACACCCCAAGGTGCTCGAGAACCTCATTAAATACAATAATGAGCGACCCACGCCCTACGGTTTCGACGCCTTCTCCGAGCGTGCCAAGGACCGCATCCGCGAGGCCATCGGCATGCCCGACGCACAGATATTCTTCCTAACGGGCGGCACGCAGACCAACGCCACCACCATCGACTCCATGCTCTACCAGTACGAGGGCGTCATCTGCGTCGGCTCCGGTCATATCAACGTCCACGAGGCTGGTGCCGTCGAGTTTACGGAACACAAAATCATCACTATCCCCGACACACAGGGCAAGATGGAGGCCAAGACGCTCAACAGGTATCTCGACGACTTCTATCACGACGGCAACCGTGACCATGCCGTACATCCGGGCTTGGTCTATATCACTTTCCCCACGGAATTGGGAACGATCTACAGCGCTCGCGAACTGGACGACATCTATCAGGTCTGCAAGCAATACGACATACCGCTCTACATCGACGGAGCACGGCTGGGCTACGGACTCATGGCCGAAGGCTGCGACGTCACCCTACCCTATCTCGCACGCCACTGCGACGTCTTCTACATCGGTGGCACGAAGATTGGTGCCCTCTGTGGCGAGGCTGTCGTCTTCACCAACCGTCAGGCTCACAAGCATTTCTTCTCCATCCAGAAACAGCACGGCGCCGTCATTGCCAAGGGTGCCCTCATCGGACTGCAGTTCGACGCCCTGTTCACCGACGACCTTTATTTCAAGCTGTCGCGCCACGCCATCGACATGGCCATGCAGATGAAACGCATCTTCCAGGAGAAGAACTATGAGTTCTGGCTTGACTCACCCACCAACCAACAGTTCATCATCCTGCCCGACGCCAAGGTCGACGAGCTGTCTGCCAAGATGGACTTTACCCATTGGGGACAGGCCGAGGGCCATCGCACCATCTGCCGGTTCGTCACCTCGTGGGCAACGACACAAGAAGAACTTGACGAATTGGAACGTCTGTTATAATAAGAAATGAAGCGCCTGCTATAGGCGCTTCATCAGTTTCTTGACCTTCCGTTCCGTCTGTTCGATAATCTTGTCGGGCCGCCAGTCGCCAAACACATTTCCTACGGTATATCTGGCCGCCTCGCCCTCCGTCATCACCGTCTCCACCTGACAGTTCTCCGTAATGGTCACGTTCGCGTCCTCCTTGCTCTTCTTCGTCATCGTAAACGTCACTACATTCGTCTTCGGCATGATGTCGCGACCCGCGCCGTCCACCGTGCCATACTCCCTGAAGTCGTTCTGTACCGTGTTCATGCCGCGATAGTCGAAACGTGTCGGGTTCAGCCGCTCGGGTGTCAACAGCGTCGTACGCAACCAGATGCAGTGGGGCGTGCCATTCCATCCGCGCGCATATTCAAAGTTCGACACGATGTTCTCCACCGTGCAACGGTTAAAGATGTAGCCCCACCTCGTCTTCGACGTCTTCGGAGCCGCTATCACGTTGCGTCCGCTACCGTCTGTCGTACGCTTCTCAGTGACAATCTTACAACGCTCAAACCACACGTCGCCGTCGCCGCAGATGAAGTCCACCGTACCGTGAATCTCCGAATCCTGCAGGTAATGCACGCCCTGGTCGTTGTCCGAATAATATGTATCCTGATACGACAGCATGCGCACGCGGTTACAGATGGTCCGCGTACCCTTGTCCTGCAACGTCACCGCACGACCGGCAGCACCCGCACCATAGTAGTCCAGCGCATTCTTCAGCGTCATATCCTGAAAGTAGTTCCCCGTTCCGCGGTTCTGGAAGATGGCCGTTTTCGAGATGCCTTCGTTCTTCACGTCGGGCTGGTTCTGGAGGATGGTACCTTCCATACTCTGCCCTGTCAACACAATATTATGCCCTGTTATCTTCGTTAAAACCCGCTTGCCAAAATCATACATCCCGTCGGGAATCAGGATAAACAGCCGTTCGGCATCCTTCTCGGCATTCATTTTGTTAGCCTGTTCCACTGCCTTCAGCAGACTCTCCACACTACCCTTCTCGACGGTTATCACCCGCTGAGCCATGACCGTCGTCAAACCCAACAGGCACAATGCCAGTAGTAAACCTCTTCTCATCTTCTTACAAATGTTTTTTCTTTAGTTTTCGTGCTTGTCGCTCCATCTTCTTCAGCTGCTTGTCGGGGCGCCAGTCGCCGAACACGCGCTTTACCGTATATTGCTTGGCCTCCTCCTTCGTCATGATGGTCTCGGCCGTATAGGGCTGCGTGTGGTCTCTCAGCGTGAATCGCACCACGTTCGACTTCGGCGTGATGTCGCGACCCGCACCGTCCGTCGTACCATATTCCTTGAAGTAGTTGCCCGACGTTTTCATGCCCTCGTCGTCAAAGCGCGTTGCCTCCAGCTTCTCCGGCGTCAGCAGTGTGGTATAGAGCCACACACAGTGCGGATTCGTATGCCACGAACGGCCGTAATTGAATGCCGACACGTCATTCTCTATCGTACAGTGGTTGAACACGTAGCCCCACTCCGTCTCCGACGTCCGCGTTGCCGTGATGATGTCCACCCCACTACCGTCCGGCGTACGTTTCTCGGTCACTATCCTGCAACGCTCAAACCACACGTCGCCCGCCCCGCAGATGAAGTCGATGGTGCCGTGGATCTCCGTGTCCAGCATGTAGCTCTGACACTGCTCGTTGTCCGAATAATAGGTATCTTGATACGACAGCATGCGCACGCGGTTACAGATGGTTCGCGTACCTTTGTCCTGTAGCGTCACCGCACGGCCGTCCGGCTCCACGTGGTAGTAGTCCAGCGCATTCTTCAGCGTCAGGTCCTGAAAGTAATTCCCCGTACCGCGATTCTGCAGCACCGCCGTCTTACTGATGCTCTCTATCTTCACGTCCGGCTTGTTCTGAATCACCGTACCCGCCATGCTCTCACCCACCAGCGCGATGTTATGTCCGCTGACGCGCGTCAGCGTCCGCTCCCCGAGGTCGTACACCCCGTCGGGAATCATGATAAACAACCGCTCGGCCGTCACCGTATCGTTCCTTCGGTTTGCCTCACTGATAGCCGCCAACAAGCTCTCGACGCTGTTCTTCTCAACGACGATTACCCGCTGACTTTTCATCGCCAACGACATCATCAAACAGGCTACTATCAGTAAAATTTGCTTCATTTCGGTTAGTTTCAAATAGCTTTTGCGTGCAAAAGTACAAAAAAATTTTGAGAATTCAAAAAAAATTCGTACTTTTGCACCCGCTTACGAAAAATCACTGACCTTTCCGGGCCCAGCGATGTCGTAGCGAGCGGGATGTAGCGCAGTTGGTAGCGCACTACGTTCGGGACGTAGGGGTCGGGCGTTCGAGTCGCCTCATCCCGACAGAAAAGGAGGCGGAAGTTATTGATTTTCAATAGCTTCCGTTTTTATTAATCACCTTTTTAATCACCTTTTGCTTAATTTTAGCATTTCACGCAACCATTCATCACCATTTCACGCAACCTTATTTGGTTTCAATCGGAGATTTAATAATTATTAATAATCTATCGGGCTTTTGCAGGATTCAATGTTTCTGTTTACCTTTGCATCGTCATTTAATTCTATATGTGATTATGAACATCCTTATCTCCATCCGACCAAATTTCTGCCATCTTATCTATAATGGCAAGAAAATCTATGAATATCGAAAAAAGATATTCACTCATTCGAATGTGGATAAGGTCTATATCTACGCTACCAAGCCCATCTGTAAGATAATTGGTTGCTTCACCCCAGATACAATTATCACTGACACACCATCAAAGGTATGGTCAATGACGCATGAGCATGGTGGCATCACTAAGAAACAGTTCAATGACTATTTCAAGGGCTGCAATGTAGCTCATGCTATCAAGATTAAGAACTTGGTTAAGCTAGACACACCAATTAACCCCAAGGATGTGATTAAGGGCTTCACTGCACCACAGAATTTCATTTATGTGGAGATTTAGTATAGCGTTTATCATTATAGAAGATACTTGGTCTCAACCCTTGGAATCATCCATAATGTTTCATATAGGCTTGGAGTATGCGTTTGACATAGGAAAAATGATGATAGTGATAGGTTAATGCCTTTGTCCCATAATCAATTTTCAGCCATAACTCTTCCTTATAACGCCTTTCATTACCTTCAAGTAGAAGCTCTATACCGCATTCTTTGATTTCAAGTCTTAGTTTTTTCTTTCAAATTCATATATTTGTGCTGCCCAGTCGGCTCCAGATGTTTTAATGAATAACTGATGCTCATTAATACGAACAACATAATATTTGATTAGCATATCATTTACACCTATTTCATAATCACTCATGTATAGTGTATCTCCTTTTACCTCCCATTTCCCTTTGTGAAAAGACTTTATTGCTTGTTCTGCATTCCATGTGTAATCCCCATTTTCGTATAAAGTAAGATTATTCTCTCCATTTCTTAACTGTGCATGCCACTTACCAATATATGCCTCATTTTTGTTGCATGATAATAAGAATCCTATTATCATACACATTGCTAATACTATAACTACTTTTTTCATATCAGATTAGTTTAATCGGTGCAAATTAACAAAATAATCTTGAGATATATTTGATTTCAACAATAAATTTTATCATCTATTCACCATATATTTTGTCCATCTCATTGTAGGCGTTTGTGGTAAGGTCTTGGTCAAACATATCCCAATCTTCAACCACAAGTTTGCCGTTTGTTGTGTATGCTTCTATTGTCTCATCTAAAGCCTTGCTTAATGCGTCAATATGTGTGTCTATGTCAACATCATCTCCACAAGGGAATTTGTCATAAAGCGCATCAATATAATATTCTCTATCAATATTAGCCTCGATGGGTTCATCATCCAAAATTAAATCATTAACGTCAATTTCCATCTTGTTTTATTTTTTTGTTGTACGCAGCAAAGGTAAAATAAAAGTTTGAATTAGCCAAAAATCACATTCAAAAACATATCAATTTTAGAGTTTTTTACACGATGATTGACATAACAAAAATGGAAACCCTCGAATTTAAAGGGTTTCCAGAGGATTTGAATGTTCTTTTAGATTCAGAATAGAATATTATTTAATTATCACCTTTTTATCACCCTTTACAAAAATGCCATTATGAGGTGTTTGCACTTTTTTACCATCTATGGAATACGTGGCGTCTTCTCTATCGTCAACTTTGGGGCTGTTAACTGAGGTGTTATTTTTAATATCGTCGAAAGTGTATCTACTGAGAATTCCGTTATTTTTTATGTAAATTTTATCACCAGTTTCGCTAGCATCCTTATGATAATAGATAATCTGAAAATCATCTGCTATTTCAAGGTCAGTGGTTATGGTGTATCCATATTCTTCGATAAAAGAAACGTGGTGTACAAGATAAAGACAACTTCCGTTTTTAGCAATATGAAATCGAGATTCAAATATTTTAAAACAGTTCTCGACAACATCATAGAACTCAACATAATTGCCATATTCTGACGTTTTAATATTTGTTATCATTTCTGAACCTATTTTAGCACGTATTAAAGTAATTTTGTCAGCCATAGGATATTTTACTGATGGATTTTGTTCGTCTGTAACTAAATGTGCTACCTGCATATCCCACTCATTTTTAGAAGTAAGGATACGGTATATCTTGCAATTATCGCCAATATAAAGGGATGCATTTTGAGCCATTCCTTGATAAGAGAAAAACATCATTGCAAACAGAGCTGCACATTTCATTTTTGATAAAGATACTTTTTTCATAATGATTATATTTTTAGTTATTCTGCCACAAAGATAGTAATTATATCAGTAACTTCCAAACATTTTGTAGAAAATATGGGCTATCCATGCCATTTTAGCATTTCAAGCCCATATTAAAAGCAAGAGGATGGTGGTTATTTGAGCCGCACCGACTTGCGATTGTCGTTATATCCCCCAAGCTTTACAGACAAGGGGCATCCTCTTATGAAATAGGGTTAGGATGTGCGGACTCGTAAAGAACACCATTCGGTGCTTGTGAAAGCTCTCACGTCTCTCGACAGTGGGCATCCTTCCCTAATGTAGATTAAGAGGATGTAGCGGGCTTGTTTTTGGAGAACAATCTTTCGATTGGTATAGAAAACATTTCCCCCTCCTTACGGTTTAGGGCATCCTCTTATGTGATTGAGGGATGTGGCAATTCTGTGAGCAAGCATCTATATACTGTGTACAATTCGCCTCCACATTGCTGTTGGAGGGCATCCCTCATATTGGTAGAGGATGGTAGTGGTTTGAGCCGTAACGCCTTGCGACCGTCGTAAACCTCATGTCTTACGAACAATGAGCATCCTCTTATGTGAATGAGGGATGAGCAGCTCTTAGTGTCCATCACATTGTGATGTCGTGATTAACTCTCCATGCCTTACGGTTAATGGCATCCCTCAATTTGGTAGAGGATGGTCGGAGATTCTGTACTCGACACCTTGCAGTGCCTGGCTATTATCCCTTATGCCTCACGGTCATAAGCATCCTCTAATAAGTTTATGAGGGATGTAGCGGGTCAATTCAGTATCATAAGATACCTATAGTACATCCTCGCCTTGCGGTTGGAGGCATCCCTCATGTATTATAGGGTTAGGATGCTGCTAATTTTGATAAGACTACACCTTGCGGTGTCTTACGTAACCCTTCCATACCTCTCGGTAATGGTCATCCTTCCCTACATAGTGTAGAGGATGGTGGTTGGTTTCCTCTCCATCCTTACGGTATGGAGCATCCTCTATATTGCGCCTACAAATTTACGAAAACATTTCCACTTTGTACAACAAAAATTAAAAAAATAGCTAATTATGTGCAATTTTCTTTCTTTTTGATGGTGATATAAGGGCAAATTGAGGGATATTGTGTATCTTTGTACACAAATTGGTTTATCTATGAATGATTCAAAACAGTTTAATAGGGGATGCTTGTATTTATGGGCATTTATGTTTGTCTTTGGGTTAATAGGCATTGCTATTGATAACATTAATGGCTCTAAAAGCTCAAATGGTGCAACCAATAATAGTAATTATCAACCGCAACAGAGCCAGCAAGAACAACAAAGGCAGAATTACTTTCCAAATCAACAGCGGATGATGGAGTTGCAGCGACTACTTAATAATCGTCTTGATTCAATACCTCCCCAACCACGTTTTTATGAAGAAACGCCAGAAGATGCTTATAACAATGGTTATGAAAATGGACATGAGCAAGGAGTGTATGATGGTAGACATGGCTATAGTCATGGAATGAACTACGATGATTCGAGTGAATACTATGATTATTATGAAGAACGTTATAAAGAAGGATATGAAGAAGGGTATGATGAAGGTTATTCTTCGGGACAATCTGACTTTGAGGAACGTCAAGATGAAGATGAAGAAGAGAATGAAGATGATTGGTAATCCATGTCAAAAAAGAACGGTGGTAGTCGTGAGATTATCACCGTTTATGTTCTTAACTGATTTCTCCAGTTAAGTTTACTGGCTTATTTCCTTCTCAAATTCTCGTTTAATCCTTTGAACTGTACTCAAGCCACGACCAGTTAGTTTTGCTGTGATTCTTATGCTGTAGCCCTTACGCAGATAACTGATAACGTCTTTATACTCTTCCGCTTTCCGCTCTCTAGGTTTTCTATAACCTTCATTGCCAAACTTACCTCCATTGGCTTTATATAATGCCCTACCTGACTGCAACCTATAGACAATCTGGCTTCTCTCGATACCTCCAAGCTCTGACATAACAGTACAGATGATGCTAGCAATGGGATTAACCGAACCATCTTCCATTAGAGTATATAAGCCTAGATTGTGAATGTAAACAGACACTTTGGCTTCATGTAGCATTTCTAAGCTCTTCAACACTTGCAGCGTTGACCTTCCCAATCTGCTGAGTTCGTGAACCGCTAGTACTGATACATGATTGGTGCAACAGTAGTTAAGACAATCCATCAACACTTTGCGCTGTTCATTCTTCTTTGCGCCACTGATATGTTCCTCATAAGTCCCCTTGATGGTATATCCATTGGATTCACAGAATTTCTTCAAGTCCTCGACTTGTCTGGTTGTACTCTGTCTATCACCTTCTGATGAAACTCTACAATATAAGCAACATGTTTTCTTCATTTTCTTACTGATTTTACGTTTAACACTTGTATTCTAAACAGTCAAAGATAGTTTTGATTACGATAACAACCCTTATTCATTCCACTTTAGAGATTGTTTTGAATACGTTTTTCTTTGGTTACGTTTTTGGATTCTAGCCTAGTGAATACTCTGCTGATACCCTATCACTGTAGTCTGAGGTCTTTTCCACGTAATCATCAATCGTATCTACCAACATATCAAAGAAAATGCCATCAATCTTATTAACTACCTTGTTAGCTTTGAGGAATCTCAAATCAAACAAATCACTACCTTCATTGTAAATCACATCTACGACCCCACGAAATTTATAACCAGAGACTTTGAAACGCAAACCATTGGCTAATGCCATAGGCTGATGAAATCCCCACGACCAAACAACCATCAACTGAGTTTTTAGGATGTTCATTATATACTTTGCCATTTCCATATTGCTATTATTATATAACTGACTGATTATATTATTTGATGAAGGGTGGGGATTGCCCCCCATTCCCTTAATTAGTTCTCGATTGTTCCAATGAAACGCTCTTCTTTGAAGCCTCTCCATGCCATCTTTTCTAAATCAAGGTAGGCAAACATTCCATAGAAACGTTTGGGAACGCCAGTGCCCTTAACGTTGGCTTCAACAGCTTGGGCTTGCAAAGTCCCGACTGCGATTCTCACAGTGCCATCAAGTTTCATATAAGCAAACCTGACACACTCACCACGCATCATACGTCTCTTCATGGTCTCTAACTGAATACCCTTAGAAACGCTTGTAAGCATATCTACGTGGTTCATTACTGCATTCTTTACGCTGTAACGTACAATCTCATTTGTGCTAACTGATGCAATCTGCTTCATAACTGAATCTCCTATCTGATTAAATGATTATTACTTTCTTACGATATTTTGGGGCATTGACCAACCATTAAGTTTATAGGTCTCTTCCATTGCTTCATTGAACGAATAAGCATCCTTTACGAAATCACCCATTTCAATTCCATCATTGCTGTAAACAACTACATAAACAGCCCAACGATTGCGAAGCCTTTTAAAATAGTATGTTCCAATTGCCTTTGCCATATCTGATGAATTTTTAATTGTTATTACTTTGTTTCTTAATCACACTGCAAAGGTACGACATTTA
Source organism: uncultured Prevotellaceae bacterium (assembly GCA_900318555.1). Taxonomy (GTDB): domain Bacteria; phylum Bacteroidota; class Bacteroidia; order Bacteroidales; family Bacteroidaceae; genus Prevotella. The sequence continues at coordinate 22,558 of ONKX01000033.1, forward strand.
TTCAATATATGCAATATTTCAACGTTAAATCTTGTTAAATTGATGACATTTATTTGATATTTGCAATATTATTACTATCTTTGCACCAAAATTTAACTGATTATGGAAAAAGAAAGAACTGTGATTCATCTTGAAATAGATGGTCAGCACCACTATTACGGTAGTGTTGCGAATATGTATGAGTTTTACACTAGTGAAGAATTAGGGATTACTTATGCAAGCCTACGTAACTATGGCTTGTCTAATGACCATCCCTATAAGAATGCTAAGTGTATCATTCGTAAGGGTGTACTGTTGTCTAAAAGCGGAGGTAGAGGAATACGCAAACAGCAAAAATGATTTCGTATTGAATCAGTGAAGATAAAGACACCAATCTGATAGTTTTCACTGCTAAAATGGCTTGAATTACCTTTGTAGAGGAATTTTTAGGCTCACCATAACTGTTTTATGGTGATTTCTTAGCGTGAATCCAATGACGAAAAATGGAGGCTCACAAAAGCCTCCAAATTAGTTAAATATTGATAGTTGCAATTTATCAAATTTTGCAGCACTAATCCAATAGATTAACCTTGCATATCTTCGTCTGAAGATATTCAAGTTCTGCACCAGTTAATTGTGATTGATATAGTTTTATCCAATCGATGAACTTGTATTTCTTCTGAATTTTGATTAGTTGGTCTTTCTCGTTTTCATACCGCTTAACCAACTCAACATATTTGGGGTCGATTTCATAACTTGGTCTCATTGTTGTAGTAGTTTCTCTATTTCCTCTCTGATTATTTCCTTAATCAATCCTTCTTTCTGCATCAGTGATTTGATATAGCCCTTAATATCCAAATCTTTGTTGATGCCCAAGAACTCGTCCATAGTCATCGGTCGCTGCTGCTGTGCTTGTCTGATTCGCTCTTGATAGGCTTTATGGCTATCAGACATTTTTTGTCTTGACTGCATAGAATGGTGCTTGTTTGCCATCGGATTCAAATTACCCCTTCTCGATGGTCTTGTGCTTGTGTTTTGATTCTGATTGTCGTTTGTGTTGGTATTATTCATAATTTTTATGTTTATTGAAATAGTTATTATATGAATTACTATGAATTACATTCATAATTATTTGCAAACTGTAAAAAATTACTCAGAATCCTTGCTTTTCTCGATTTTTTTCTATATCTTTGCAATAGGTCGAATGATACTTGAAAAACACAAATCAAGGATTCGTATTGGGTTGATGGGGTTTCATCAAGTGGTTTAATCATCCCCATCAACCTTTAGTTAAAAACCACTTGAATGATGATAATAATTTGATTAAACTAAATTAGTTATGGCTAAAGACAAGTTTGAAGAAATGTTTGATAGGTTGCCATCAAACATCAAGGAAACAGAAGTGCTGTGGGATGAAAGTAAGAAAGTTCTTGCAGCGTTATTAGAACTGTTATTGCACAGTGAAGCAAAAGGGAGTGGGGTTATTTATGCTCCTAACTCTAGACTGAGAAAACTAAGCGGTATTAGTTCAAATGACCTTCTACCATCCATTGAACAGTTAATTGATTATGACTTAATCAGTAGGAAAGTTGGTACTGTTAGAAAAAAAGGTGAAAAGGGTATTGCATCAGAGTATATCATTAATTTCAAGAAATTGAAAGAACCTATAATAAAGAAATCATTTGATGATTTATTCAGTAAATTTTATGAAGGTGATGAATCTCTTGAAATGCCTATTAATACTGCAATTACAACTACAATTACAAATTCAATATCAACATCAAATATAATATCAAGTTCAACATCAATTGAAACATCAACTATAAATTCAACTGAAAATATAAATTCAAATATAAACTCTATACAAGAACAAAATCAAGTAGAACTTGAAACATCAAGTAGTGAAATAGATTTAGATAATAATTTATTAAATGAAGATTCTTTAAATAATATTATTGAAGAAAATAATATATTAGAAACTGAAAGAAATCAAGAACTTGAAACTAATGAAATTGATAGTAAACTTAATCAGTCTCAACTTGAAAGTAATGAAATCCCTGCAGAGGTCTTAGTTAGTACCAATGAACTTGATAACATTAATGACCAAACTGATGCTGATGAACCAAGTAGCATTGAAGAACTGCTCTCCATTGATGAATCATACGTTCCAACCGCTGAGGAAAAAGAAATATGGAAGGCTTGTCTTAACATAATGAATCCCTACTTGTCAAAGATGCAATCAGTCACTTCGAGGATGATAGTTGATGGCATCAAAGACGAAATAGTTAGCAAGGTTAAGAACTACTTCAACTCAATTGATGGCGTAACTGATTGGGTCATAATGGTATTTAGCAAGAGGCTGACAGAATACACCCATGCAAGGTATGATGAAATGGAGGAATTGAACAAAAAGCAAAGAGAAAAGCAACTCCAACAAAGTAGTAGATACGCTGATTTATACTAATGACTGCGTAGAACTGCCTAGAATCGCCTCCAGTGGCATTGGGCTAACAACTTACCCACCTATAAGGGGAAAAACGCTCAGAACGTCAGGAAACGCCAAATCCAGTCCTCATACTGATTCCAACGTGGAACAAAACAAAGGAGGACCCCCCCTCAGAGATTTCAATAGGGGTCCTCCCGATTTTTACCAAACTCTTCCTCTTGAATTGATGAATTGTTGAAAACTGTTCGACATTTCGGAGACATAGACCCCACCCCACCTTAATTAGTGGGCTACCCTTTATATTATTTATCTCTTAACTTAATTCCGTTGGATTTAGCATAATTCTCAAAATCTTCCTTATAAATATCGTATTTACTTTTTCTACCTTTAATTTCTTTTGCTTTCAACCTTCCTTCAGTTATGGCTTTACGTACCGCTGTTCCAGAAATAACCCACCTCGCTTCGATGTCGGGTACAGTATAATAAACCTCTGTTATAGAATACTTATCTCGAATACCTTCGCTGCTTCTCAAATCTTTATTTGCTTGATTTGCGATTTTCTCTAAGACTTTTGAAATAGTATCAAAGTCGCTCTTAATAGACAAGATAAATTCCTTAGTAGAGTATTTCATATCCAAACCAGATAGTGCACTGCTTAATGCAACATTGATTTCGGTGTAATCAAGCACATTGTCAGGATTCATTTTGTGATAAATCATGTAGCTGCGAAAAAATTCCGATAGTTCAGAATCCGCATAAGTTTTTTCTTTTTCTGCCATAATCATTATTATTAAAATTCTAATTTTTGGGTTGCACCTTGCATTTCAGGTGAAAATTTCTGCACATATATTTCCATTGTTGAAAAACGCTTATGTCCAGACATGGTCATTACTTGATACGGTGGTACGCCCTTCGCTATCAAGCATGAAATAAACGTCCTTCTTGCCGTATGAGCCGAAATTTTCTCCCTTCGGCACATCTTATACTGTATCTTCTTCTTCAACACGTTTCGTACTACAGAAATCTCATCTTCATATAAGTGTTCATTTTCTAGCATTTCCCCCAATATTCTGTTAAAACCTTGATTAGTGTACTCGTTAAAGCGGAAGTTATATTTAATTGCTATCTCTTGAGCTTTTGAGGTTAATTCAAACTCAACTTCGACTTTTGTCTTATGTGAAATATAGGACAGCTTGTAATGACCGTCTTTCTGCCTCAGAAAATTCATTGGAGTAAGTAAGGTTAAGTCTAAGAAACGCAAACCAGTTAGGCAGAGAAATACGAAATAATCCCTTACTTTATTATGGTTAGGATTCTTGAGTTCTCTATAATACAATTCTTTCACCTCGTCTAATGTTAATGCAATCACTCGGACTTGTTTACTATCACCCAAACGACCATCCATTATCATTTCTGCCGTTGCTTCATCACCATAATATGCTTTTATAAATGCTGATAGATTTTCCAAGCGTTTGTTGATGGTCTTATTAACCATATCACCCTTACACTTATATTTGTGGTCTTTCGTATCAATATGTTCATCAGCCAACCACTCGCAAAAATCAGCCACAAAATCCTCAGTAATATCACTTAGATAAAGCTGTGATTTTGTATCATATTCATAATCTTCTATCGCATTAGCTGCGCTGATATAATCCTTCATAGTTGGATGCTTCTTTCTAGTCTCGCCATTCTCAATATCTTCTTTATGTTTTTCTTCACTCTTTTTCTTATTGTAGTTTCTAAAATCACTGAGAATTGTTTTGTCTGTTTCACTAGTTAAAGGTCTTTCTTTGACTTCTGCATGAGTAGTCAGATACTCATCAATAACCTTACTGTTTATGACAGCTTTAGGATTATCGTATAGAATTGCTCCGATGGCATTATCAACCTTTTCTTCCAGCTTGTCTATCTGAGCATTTATTTCTTCAGGATTCTGTAGGGTATATGTTTCTTTAATTCTCAACTTCTTTGTTAAGTGGCATTCCTCTATCTTATAGAGTTTATACCTCAACGTTCCCCCATTCCTTTTAAAATAAGAGAGAATCTTACCTTGATAATAGATTCTAGTCGTGAATTTTAGTGCCATAATAATGCTTTAGATATTTTTAATCACCTTTTTAATCACCTTTTGACGCAACAAAGGTACAAAAAAAATAATTTCACGCAACCTATTTCACGCAACTTAACATCTAAACCCCTTATTTTAAAGGACTTTAGCCATTGGCAGGGTGAGGCTGGGTTGTGCAACCAAAGTCATACGGATAGTCGCCTCATCCCGACAACGCAAGGTTGTCAAACGCAGGAGTTGGCCCTGCAGCCGCTTAAAACAAGCTGACAACAAGTTCCTGACAGCCAGTTTGTTAGAGAGCAAGGTGATCGATTAATTGGTCACCTTTTCTTTTTGGCGTTCATGGTATTTTTGGCATTCTTTTGGCGTGATAACTTTATCTAACGAGCTATCGCCCCATTTATACTGAATTGAATTGTGTCAGATTACAAAATGATAGGCTAAAGATTATAGCTTCTATATTGGAAACTGTATGGTAAAGCGAGTGAGATGGTCTTTTGGATCTGTAAGCAGATTGAACGTGCAGCGATGAGAAGTAAGGATGTCGCGAATGAGCAGAAGACCGAGACCCTGGCCTTGGGGCTTGGTAGAGAAAAACGGAGTGAAGAGATTCTTCGCTATAGCCGGACGGCGGGATGCCATGACCATTGTCGGTGATGGTGAGCGTAGCTGGCGTGGTGACTTCAAGTGTGACAAGTCCTTGTGTCGTCCCGATACTTTCCACAGCATTCTTGACGATGTTGATAAGCACCTGCTGGAACAGGACGGTATCAAGATGAACGGGTACTGCTTCGTCGGTCAAACGGAAGTCAATATGGACATGTGCCTGCGTACACAGGTTTTCGAGGAAGGGGCGACAGGCTTCCACCTCCTCGCTGAGGTCGCAGAGTTGCAGTTGCGGTTGCGGAATCTTTACTACTTCGGCAAAGCGGGAGACAAAGGATGAGAGGGCGGTGAGCCGTTCGGCTTCGTCGCCGGTGAGACTGCCTATGATGCCCGCCACGCTGTTGTTCACCTCGTGGGCAATCATGCGGATGACACGCTCGTAGGCGGCTTTCTCAGCAAGGCGTATTTCTGATGTCAGTGACTCAATCAGGAAGAAAGGATGCTGGAAGCCTCGGTCAGGAAAACTGAGGTGGCTGATGCGGAAGAGTTGCGGGCCGCCAGGAATGCGCACGGTGGTCGTCTCGCCA
>ONKX01000090.1 GCA_900318555.1 uncultured Prevotellaceae bacterium
CTGCTGATGGAAATGGTCATCGCCTTGCAGTGGTTCAATCCCGCCGCCTGGCTGATAGGGCGCGAACTCCGTAATGTTCATGAATACGAGGCCGATGCCTGCGTTTTGGGCAGCGGCATCGACACCCACCACTACCTCTCACTGCTGATGGAGCGGGCCAATGCCAGCCACGCTTTCGCCCTCGCCAACAGCATCAGCCAGAAGGGACTTAAGAGCCGTTTTTTGATGATGGCGCGCCACCGCTCCAAGCCCTTACGGCTCTTCAAGGTGCTTTACGTGCTGCCCGTTGTAGGCATCACATTGGCATTGAATGCCCGCACCATCGTCGAGATGCAGTACGTCCAGCCCCGCACCATCAAGGGCACTGCAGAGACACTGGATCACCAACCCGTCGCCGGAGTACAGGTCAGCGTAAAGGGCAAGGAGGGCAGCACTGTCAGCGATGCCAACGGGGAGTACCTGATAGAAGCCAACAACGGCGATACCATCGTTTGGGAGTATCAGGGGGAAACCTCCCAGCTGTCTGTCAACGACACCGTCAACTATGTGGCATTAGTGACAGCCCCATCGGAAGTAAAAGTGGCAGGCACCGTCACTGACGAACAGGGGAAGCCCGTCGTCGGAGCCATCGTCAAGGTGAGAGATGCCACGAAAGGCACCGTCACCGACTACGATGGCCACTACTCACTCATCGTCCCCAAGGGAGCTACCCTCGATGTGATGTACATCGGCATGGCAACCAAGGCGGTCGCTGCCGATGAAAACCAGTCGAACCTCAACGTGACGCTTATAAGGGACAACTCGGATTAATAACATATCAAGCTTATGAAAAAGTATCTATTGCTGATGCTGCTTCAATTAGCAGCACTACCCGCTGTATGCCAGTGGCAATGGCCCGTCAAGGGCACAATGACAGGTGAGAACATCGTCAGCAGGCCCCAGGACCGCATCGACAAGGAACTCAACTACGACCACCTATTCATCGCCGCCCCAGAGGGTATGGAGGTTGTCGCTCCCGTGGATGGCACCATCGGCAGTTTGGGCCTGTCGGCACAAACTTCGCTCCAGCGTGTGACAGCCTACAGCAACGACGGTGGCACTTTCGACAAGTCGCGTAAAAAGCTGGAACAGGAGAAACAACTGCCCGTGCCGCTGAAGTACATCAACGGCGACGTAATGCTGCGATTAGCCGACGGGCGCAAGGTGTGGATTGGCGGACTGCGCGGTGACATTCTCCTCAAGACGGGGCAGCGCATCGCGAAAGGACAGGTGCTCGGCACGGTGGCATATGCCTATCGTGCAATAGGTCAGCCGCATATCAGCATCAGCGTCTCCGACAAGACTGGTAAGGGTGCAGACCCAATGACACCCTTCGGCCTGAAGACGACTTTCAAGAAAGCCGTGGCCGAGACCATCCCCAAGACACTGACTGTCCAACAGGCTAACGAAGACTTCGACTTCCTGATTTCGGCCATGAAGGAGTGCTATCCCTCGTTCGATGACCTCATCACGCCGGAGCAGTGTGAACAGTTCGTCAGCCAGAGCAAGGAGAAACTGAAGGCACCCATCAGCTACAACAAATTCTATCAGGTAGTGCGCTCAGCCTTCACTACTCAGTTCCTGCACGACTCCCACGCCTGGCCCGATACCCCTAACCCCACCGCCTCCGGGCTGTTCCATGTGCCGCACGTCCTGATAGGCAGCATCGGGGGCAAGGTCATCGTCACACAGGCTCAGCAGGGCTATGAGAAGTATCTCGGCAAGGAGGTGGCGGCCGTCAACGGTATCGCCGCCAAGGAACTGACAGAACGGGCCCGGCAAATCATTCCTGCCTACGACGGACAGATACAGTCGCACATTGACAGGTCGCTGCTGATTGTCTGGGATTATTTCTTCCTAAAGAACCTCGTGGCTCAGACGGCGGTGATGACATTTGCTGACGGCACCACGTTGCGCGACCAGTGGACGCCCGTCAGTCAGGTCAAGGGCATCAAACCGCCACATTCCCAATCGACATACGCAAAGCGGGCTGCTGCCAACCGTAGGGAGCAATTCAGTTTCCGCATGCTTAGCGACAGCGTAGCCCTGCTGACATTAGGCGACTTCCAGCTCGATGAGGTGCAGCTGGAGACGATTGCCGACAGTCTGAGGCATCACCTCGCGACGCCTAACCTCATCATCGACGTGCGCCAGAATCCCGGTGGTGACATCAAGGTGTGCAACCGCCTCCTGTCGTGGTTCATAGACCAGCCGACGAGCGCCACCACCCACTACGACAAGGTGAACAGCAACTCGACCTATCAGTGTTTCGTCAACTGCCAGAACTATACTCCTGACGACAAGCCCTTCGAAGACTATGTGGCAAGAGAAGGACATCTGGGTTTCTTCAGTCCATCGACTATCGATGCCATCGTCAGTCCTGACCCAACGCTGCATTATGGTGGCCGTCTGCTCGTACTGACCGATGAGACCTCACAGAGTGCCGCCAGCGAGTTTGCCGCCCAGTTGGTGCGCAATCACAGGGCAAAGACTGTTGGCCGTGAGACGGGCACGGGCTATCACTACATGACCGCCGTGAAGTTTGCCCACCTCGTCCTGCCGAACTCCCGCATCGCGTTCACCCTGCCGTTGGTGAAGTCTGTCTTCGACGATGAGGTGACCGACCGCTTCCCCGCCCACCGGGGCCTGCTGCCCGACGTGGAAGTAGCTCTCACCTATGAGGAAGTCTATACCTCAACAGGCGACCCCATCCTCGACAAGGCATTGGAAATCATCTCAAACCGATAAGCCATGAAACAGCTACTGACAATTCTCTTTTGCCTCTGGCACGGCGGCTATCTCTCAGCCCAAGTCCAAGAGACCTTCTGGCACTGGCAGGTGATTGATACGGTGCGGGTAGTGTGTACCTACAACTACAGCGAATACTTCACGTTCCGCAGTGAGCATCTGAAGGAGCACGAAGACTACCTGCTGGAAATCGGTGACTCGCTCTCGCGCTTTTACAGCTACAAGTATTTTCAGAAAGATTCGCTCTTTTATACCACGCCAGTCGCCAAGCAGGAATACCAACGGCGGGTACATGAAGGCATGAAGGCAAAAGATGATGCACAGGAATCCAGACTGTCAAAGATGCTGCGAATCATGCCCGGTGGTTCGGCGCTGCAGGTCTATAAGAACTGGCCTTCCGACAGCATCACCGTGCTTGACAGATGGTCGGGGCTGAGCGAGTATCACGAACCATTAGAACCTCAGCCCTGGGAGATTCAGACGGACACCACCCTGATACTCGGCCTGCGCTGCCAGAAAGCCGTCTGTCAGTGGCGAGGGCGCGACTATACGGCTTGGTTTACGGAGGAGATTCCCATCAACGACGGACCGTATAAGTTCTTCGGTTTGCCTGGCCTGATAGTCAGTATAGAGGATGCGACGGGTGAATACGGTTGGTATCTGAAGGGCATCGAACAGCCCGAAAACACCCGCATCTACCGTTACGAGCCGTTGGATGGAAAGAAATTCAAGCGCATAGACCGTCTGACTGAACTGCGCAAGCAGTGGAAGAGCCGCTTAGGGATGGTGAAGCAGGTGAATGCCGATGCCGTGATGCTTGGCAAGGAGCCCGGCGAGACAGAAGACCCGTACGATTTAATCGAGTTAGACTACAAATGAACAGGTTTCTGTTAGTGATTTTTGCAATCGGGTGCTGCACAGTTTCGGTTGCCCAGACGAAGTGGCGCGACAAGCCCATCAAGGACATCCAACTAAAGGAGGTGACCGTCAAGGCCAAGAAGATACGTCAGCGGGGCGATACCCTGATCTATCAGGTGGCGACTTTTGCCAAAGATGGTGACCGCTCTATTGGTGACGTGCTGAAAAAGATGCCGGGCATACAGGTGGCTGAGGATGGGAAGATATCCTACAACGGCACGCCCATCAATAAGTTCTACATCGAGGGGAAGGACCTGTTGCAGGGTCGCTACGGTCTGGCGACTCAGGGTGTGGAGCACAAGGACGTGAGCAGCGTGGAGGTGATGACCAACCACCAACCCGTGAAAGCACTGAAGAACCTCTCGGAGTCGGAACAGGCCGCCATCAACCTTAAACTGAAGGACGGCGCGAAGTCTCACCTTATCACCACTATCAACGCTGCCCTCGGCACACCTTCGCTCTGGAGCGCGAACCTGACGGGCATGATGTTCAGCAAGCAGTGGCAGATGATTTCCACCTACAAGACCAACGATACAGGCGAGGACTTGCAGCGGGACATACGCGAGCACACGGATATCCTTGGCAAGTCGGAGCAGACCTACAGCGAGGCGGAATATCTGACGCTGCCCACGAGGAAGCAATCGGAACTGGAGCAGCGGCGGACGCTCTGGAACAAGTCACACCTGCTGTCCACCAACTGGATATTCGGCATCGGGCGGGATGCGACGCTTGATGCACAGGTGGCCTGTCTGACCGACCGTCAGCATGCCAACAACGAGACAAAGACGGAATATTTCTTATCAGAAGGCTGTAGGACAGTAGAAGACCGTCTACACAGCAAGGCAGCCCTGCAGGCACTCTCGGCGAAGTTGACGGCTGAAATAAACCGCGACAGCAACTATCTGAACAACGTGCTGCGGGCAGACCTCGGATGGAACAGCGGCGATGTGCTGACAAGCGGCAGCTACGATGCATCGCAGCATCTCTACATGCCCCGCCACCGGCTAAGCAACACCTTAGAGTATATCCATCGGAAAGGCAAGAACGCACTGACGCTGAACTCGCGCAACCAGATGGAATGGCTGCCGCAATATACAGCGGTGGTAAGGGATGGTCAGCCGTATCGGCAAGAGTTGGGGCGACGGTCGTTCTTCAGTGATGAGCATATCAACTACGACTGGGGCATCGGACGTTTCGTATTGGCGATGGAAGGGGGCCTGTCTTATCTGAATCGAAGGATGCAGGAATACCATACCCGTCGCTATCAGACTTACCTGACACCGACGCTGAAATATCCGCATCGCGATTTCAACTTCACGCTGCGGTTGCCTGTCAGCTATTTCCATTACGACTTCGGCGACAGCCGCAAGGATGATGTCAGTTACGGCACGAGCCTCGGCATTTCCTATCGCGGCATCCCACACCTGACGGCATCGCTCTCAGGCACTATCAGCGAGAATCCCTATCAGATTGCCAACCGCTACGACGGACTGCTGATGACCAACTACCGCACGGTGACGCAGGGCACAATGGAATACGGCACAACGACAGGCAAGAGTCTGACACTGACAGCGATGTACCAGAACTCCAGCCTTGGGCAGTTCGGCTTCCTCACCATCACCCGTATGTGGAACAAGAACCCGTTTGTCTCCATCCAGTCCTTCGATAGCGACTGGCTCATCAATGGCCTGATGCTCAGTCCGAACCGCAGCCGTTCGTGGCTGGTCAATGGTAACTTCGAGACCTTGCTCCCCCTCACAGGCGGAATGCTGAAGCTTTATGTCCACTGGATGCAGCACGACCGTCAGATGCTGGCCGCCAACGTGCTGACTGCCTACCGGAACAACTCGCTCTCACTCGATGCCATTCTCAATGGCACACTCTTCCGCAAGCTCAACTGGAAGTACGAACTCGAATACGGCTCGACCCGCCTTTGCATCGGCGATGGAGATGCCAGCATGCTTCAAGGCTTCGAGCACAGTTTTTCGTTCTATTATTCTCCCGCCAAGAAACTCTCCCTTTCCCTGAACGGCGAATATTATCATAACGAAATAGCCCGCCACCAATACACAGACTATTTCCTGATGGACACCAAGGCAGTTCTGAAACTCCGTTCGAATCTCGAACTGACGCTCAGCCTTAACAACATCCTCAATGAAAACAAATACGCCTATACTTCCTATACAGAGATGATGTCACTCTCACAGTCACGCCCCATCCGTGGCCGTGAGTTTCTTTTAAGTATCTATTTCAGACCATAAAATAATTAATGACAAAAAGAAACAACATAAATGGATAAACCGATACATTGCCGAAAGGCTACGGGTAGGCGAGCAAAGCTCGGGAATCCCTTCCCCCGCTTCTACCTCGTCCTGATCCGCCAGCCCATCGCCCCGATGGAAGCCGACGGCATAAGCCGCGTGTATCAGATGTACCCCCCGAAATGTTACAAAACCCCTGAACATTTGTTCAGACTTTCACCTCGGCAGACACTTTTTCGGTCTTGTCGGGGGCTTTTTCGTTGGACTTTCTGTAACTTTGCCACACGAAATAGTTCAAATAATTAAAATTCTTAGCAAAATGAAAACATTGAAACTCTGGAGAATCGCATTTATGATGCTTGCTGCTTTCTCCCTCGCCTCTTGCAGCAGTGACGATGACTATAAGTTTGATGCAAGCAAACTTGAAGGAAAGTGGAGAAAAGCCATACGAAGTGGCATTATGGATGGAGAGACGGTAATATATACTTTCTAT
>ONKX01000020.1 GCA_900318555.1 uncultured Prevotellaceae bacterium
GATGTGGATTAAGTGGACGTTCCCCCGTTTGCGTATTGACCAGATCCTGAAGCTGGAGTGGAAGTACCTGATGCCGCTGGCTCTCCTCAACCTCGTGATCATGACTGTTGTTGTGGCCCTCGGCCTATATATTAAATAAGGTATAGCAATGGAAGATAACAAAACATATTTTGGAGAAATCGGGCATGGCTTGAAAACGCTGGCTACCGGTATGAAGACCTCTTGGAAGGAATATTTCAAGGACTTCTTCACCAACAAGTCAACGGAGCAGTATCCCGAGAACCGCAAGACTACACTGCACGTGGCTAAGCGTCACCGTGGCCGTCTCGTCTTCAAGCGCGACGAGAATGGCAACCCTGCACGCTGTGTGAGAAGTCGTGTCCCAATGGAACCATCAAGATTCTGAGCCACATGGCCGAGGATCCTGAGACAGGAAAGAAGAAGAAGGTGCTTGACGACTATCAGTACGACCTGGGTGACTGCATGTTCTGCCAGCTATGTACCAACGCCTGCAACTTCGACGCCATCGAGTTCACTAATGACTTTGAGAATGCCGTATTCGACCGCTCTAAGCTGGTGCTTCACCTCGACAAGGAAGTCTACAAGGGTGGCTCACTGCCCAACCTCATTGAAGGTGGTGCCGAGTGGGAAGTCGGTAAGTTTAATACATACAATAATGTTTATCATTCTCGCGGTGTTCATCATCGGTTCTGCGCTGATGTGTGTGACCACCACGCGAATCATGCGAGCCGCAACATTCATGTTGTTCGTGCTCTTTGGTGTGGCAGGTATCTATTTCCTGCTCGACTACACCTTCCTGGGCGCCGCTCAGATCTCGGTATATGCCGGAGGCGTTACGATGATCTATGTGTTCGCCATCCAGTTGGTGAGCAAGCGCACCCTTCAGGGCCTGGAGGAGCGTGTCAAGTCCAGTAAGATGATTGGTGGCGGTCTGGCAGCCCTTGCAGGACTCGTCGTCGTCGCTCTGATTCTGCTGAAGACCGGCTTCTACACGCTGAATCCCAGCAATGTGGAGGTTCCTATGAAAGAGATTGGTACAGCCCTCGTGGGTGCTGGCAAGTATCAGTATGTGCTCGCTTTCGAGTTCATCTCGCTGTTCCTGCTGGCCTGCATCATCGGTGGCTTGGTTGTTGCACGTAAAGAAAAGAAGGAGGAGTAAGCTATGATACCTGTAGAATGTTATTTCGCACTCAGTGCGCTGTTGTTCTTTATCGGCGTCTATGGCTTTGTGACCCGTCGCAACCTGATTGCCATGCTCATCTCTGTCGAGCTGGTGCTCAACGCCGTCGATATCAACTTTGCGGCCATCAACCGTCTGCTCTATCCGCAGGGTATGGAAGGCATGTTTATGACTCTCTTCGTGATTGGCGTAGCAGCTGCTGAGTCGGCTGTGGCTATTGCTATTATCATCAATGTCTACCGCAACTTCCACAGCGATAGCGTTGACAGTATCAAGAACATGAAATGGTAAGCTAAGGTAAAAAGTAAAAGTGAAAAGTGAAAAATTATGGAAATATATAGTTATTCATTTCTGATCCCTGATCCTTCTGCTGCCTGCGCTGTCCTTTGTGATTCTTGCGCTCGCTGGCATGAAGATGTCGCATAAGACTGCTGGTCTTATCGGCACGACATCCTTGGGACTGGTTACCGTGCTCTCTTACCTGACGGCCTTCGCTTATTTCACGGCAGACCGTACAGCTGACGGCACCTTCGCCACCATCGTTCCTTATAACTTCACGTGGCTGCCTCTGGGCAATCTGCATTTCGACATGGGTATCCTCTTGGATCCTATCTCGGTTATGATGCTCATTGTCATCTCGACAGTCTCTCTGATGGTACATATCTACTCCTTCGGCTACATGCACGGTGAGAAGGGCTTCCAGCGTTACTACGCTTTCCTGAGCCTGTTTACCATGTCTATGCTCGGACTGGTTGTTGCTACCAACATCTTCCAGATGTACACCTTCTGGGAGCTGGTGGGTGTATCATCTTACCTGCTGATTGGATTCTACTATCCGTTGAAGCCCGCCATTGCAGCCTCTAAGAAGGCATTCATCGTGACGCGCTTTGCCGATATGTTCTTCCTCATCGGTATCCTGCTGTTTGGCTACTACACCGATTCGTTCAGCTTCTCGTTTGCTGGCGACATCGTCATGGGCGAGGGTACTACTCCGTTCATTGCTGGCAATGCTGCCAAGGCAATGGCTGCAGGTGCTTTCATCCTGCCTACCGCTCTGGTGCTGATGTTCATTGGTGGTGCTGGTAAGAGTGCCATGTTCCCCTTGCACATCTGGCTGCCCGATGCCATGGAAGGTCCTACGCCTGTTTCTGCGCTGATTCACGCTGCTACCATGGTGGTTGCTGGTGTGTTCCAGATTGCCCGCATGTTCCCCCTCTGGGTTGAGTATGCTCAGCCTCAGATGAGCATCGTGGTGTGGGTAGGCGTGTTCACCGCTTTCTATGCTGCTGCTGTAGCTTGTGCTCAGAGCGACATCAAGCGTGTGCTGGCCTTCTCAACCATTTCTCAGATTGCCTTCATGATGGTTGCCCTTGGTGTTAGCCTGCCTGGCCACCACGGAGTGCTCGACAACCACGCACAGCTCGGTTTCATGGCTGGTATGTTCCACCTGTTCACCCACGCTATGTTCAAGGCTTGTCTGTTCCTCGGTGCCGGTTGTCAAGGCTTGTCTGTTCCTCGGTGCCGGTTGTATCATCCACGCTGTCCACAGTAACGAGATGGCTATGATGGGTGGCTTGCGCAAGTATATGCCTATCACGAACATCACCTTCCTGATTTCGTGCTTCGCCATCGCAGGTATTCCCTTCTTCTCAGGCTTCAGCTCAAAAGATGAGATTATCACCGCCTGCTTCGCCTACAGTCCTGTGGTCGGTTGGATTATGACGGGTATCGCCGCCATGACTGCCTTCTACATGTTCCGTCTGTACTACGGCATCTTCTGGGGTACAGAGAACGTCGAGGCTCACGAGCACCACACTCCTCACGAGGCACCTGCTACGATGACCATTCCTCTCATCGTGCTTTGCGTTATTACGATGGGCGTAGGTATCTATTCTACCATTGCAGGTTTTGCAGGGTGGGGTGGCAGCTTCGGCCAGTTTGTCAATGCCGAGGGTACCAACTACACCATCCACTTCGATACGCAGATTGCTGCTACCTCTACGATTATTGCCATCCTGAGCATCTGTCTGGCCACCTATATCTATAAGGGTGAGAGCCAGCCTATTGCTGACCGCCTGTACAAAGCGTTCCCCAAGCTGCACCGTGCAGCCTACAAGCGCTTCTATCAGGACGAGATCTGGCAGTATGTCACTCACCGCATCATATTCCGTTGCGTCTCTACACCTATCGCCTGGTTCGACCGCCACATCGTTGACGGCACGTTCAACTTCATGGCATGGGGTGCCAACGAGGCCGGTGAGTCTATGCGTCCTTGGCAGAGTGGCGATGTCCGTCAGTATGCAGTCTGGTTCTTGACAGGTACTGTAGCATTAACGTTAATCCTGCTTGCAATATAAATGAGAAATGAGAAGTGAGAAATGAGAAATGTAAATGAGAAATGTTTAAATGGGCTGCGCCTTCGTTCTTGCGTATTGCACTGTTTCCACTGCAGAGGAATTGCTGTGGTGTCATTTCTCATTTCTTCATTTTCATTTCTCATTTCTCATTACTCATTCCTCATTTAAAATATTAGAAATATGAGTATATTAACATTATTCGTAGTAATCCCCGCCCTGATGCTCCTCGGCCTTTGGCTGGCCAAGAGCATCAATCAGGTGCGTGGCGTGATGGTGGTTGGCGCCTCGTGCTTGCTGGCCCTGTCCGTATGGCTGACCATCTATTTCGTTCAGCAGCGTGCAGCAGGTAATACCGACGTGATGCTGTTGACGGCTTCTACCCCTTGGTTCAAGCCACTTAATATCGCCTATTCTGTTGGTGTCGATGGTATCTCTGTCGTCATGCTGCTCCTGTCGAGCATCATTGTCTTCACCGGTACCTTTGCCTCTTGGCAGCTGAAACCTATGACCAAGGAGTATTTCCTTTGGTTCACCCTCCTTTCTACGGGTGTCTATGGCTTCTTCATCTGCACCGACATGTTCACCATGTTCATGTTCTACGAGGTAGCGCTGATTCCCATGTACCTGCTGATTGGTGTCTGGGGTTCCGGCAACAAGGAGTATGCTGCCATGAAGGGCAACAAGGAGTATGCTGCCATGAAGCTGACGCTGATGCTGATGGGTGGTTCCGCCCTGCTGATCATCGGTCTGCTGGGCATCTACTACTTCAGCGGTGCTACCACGATGAACGTCAACGAGATTGCCGCCATGCACAACATCCCCGTCGATATCCAGAAGATGTTCTTCCCGTTCATCTTCATCGGCTTCGGTGTGCTGGGCGCCCTGTTCCCTTTCCACACATGGTCACCTGACGGTCATGCCTCAGCCCCCACGGCTGTGTCTATGCTCCACGCTGGTGTGCTGATGAAGCTGGGAGGCTACGGCTGCTTCCGCGTGGCAATGTATCTGTTGCCCGATGCAGCCAACGAGCTGGCTTGGATATTCCTCATCCTCACCACCATCTCGGTGGTCTATGGTGCCTTCTCGGCTTGCGTACAGACCGACCTGAAGTACATCAACGCTTACTCGTCGGTGTCACACTGCGGTCTGGTGCTCTTCGCTCTGCTGATGATGACCAAGACCTCTTGCATCGGTGCTATCCTGCAGATGCTCTCTCACGGTCTGATGACGGCCCTCTTCTTTGCCCTCATCGGTATGATCTACGGTCGTACCCACACTCGTGACATCCGCTACTTGGACGGTCTGATGAAGATCATGCCTTTCCTCGCTGTGGGTTACGTCGTAGCTGGTTTGGCCAACCTCGGTCTGCCGGGCTTCTCGGGCTTCATTGCTGAGATGACCATCTTCGTGGGTTCGTTCGAGAATGTTGACACCTTCCATCGTGTCGCCACCATCATCGCTTGTACGTCGATTGTCGTCACGGCAGTCTACATCCTGCGTGTTGTTGGTAAGATTCTGTATGGCGAGGTGAAGAACAAGCACTATCTCGAGCTCACCGATGCTACTTGGGACGAGCGCGTCGCCGTCATTTGCCTCATCGCATGTGTTGCCGGCCTCGGTCTGTTCCCACTCTGGGCAAGCAACGTCATCTCTGACGCCGTAGGACCAATCTTGGCTAACATCATCTAATTAATAGGAGAAAGAAATTATGGGATATAGTCAATTTCTAAATATGATTCCCGAGGCCTTGTTGGTTCTCGCATTGATTATCGTGTTCTTTGCTGACTTCTGCCTGACGAAGAGCGAGCGCAAGGTTGGCGTGCTGGGCAAGCTCACCGCAGCCCTGCTGCTCTGCCAGACCATCATGCTCACCACCGTCGGTCCTGCTGAGGCCTTCGGCGGCATGTATGTCGCAGGTCAGGCTGCTCAGGTCATGAAGCTCATCCTCACCTTCGGTACGTTTATTGTCGTAGTGATGGCCGAGCCTTGGTTGGAGAACGAAGCCCGCCGCTATGCCGGTGAGTTCCATCTGCTCGTGCTGAGCACCCTGCTCGGTATGTACATCATGATGTCCAGCGGCTCGTTCCTCATCTTCTTCCTCGGACTCGAGACTGCCTCAGTGCCTATGGCTTGCTTGGTGGCGTTCGACAAGTATAAGAAGAAGTCTGCCGAGGCTGCTGCCAAGTACATCCTTGTGGCTACGTTCTCCAGTGGCGTCATGCTTTACGGCATCTCGTTCATCTATGCCGCTACGGGTACGCTCTACTTCGATGACGCCGCTCAGGTGCTCAATGGCAGTTATCTGGCATCACCCCTGTCCATCATGGGTCTTGTGTTCTTCTTCAGCGGACTGGCATTCAAGCTCTCGCTCGTGCCCTTCCACTTCTGGACGGCCGATACCTACGAGGGTGCTCCGACGCCTATCACCGGTTACCTCTCTGTCTGCTCCAAGGGTGCCGCAGCCTTCGCTGCACTGGTCATCCTCATGAAGGCCTTCGGTCCGATGATAGAGTACTGGGAGTACATGCTCTACGTCGTCATCGTGCTCTCTATCACCATTGCCAACCTCTTCGCCATCCGTCAGAGCGAGCTCAAGCGCTTCATGGCCTTCAGCTCCATCTCGCAGGCCGGCTACATCATGTTGGCAGTCATTGGTGGTTCGCAGACGGGTATGGCTTCGCTGATGTACTACATCCTCGTGTATGTCGTTGCCAACATGGCCGTCTTCACCGTCATCTCGACTGTGGAGCAAAACAATGGTGGTGCTACTAAGATGTCGGCCTACGACGGTTTGTACCAGACCAACCCCAAGCTGGCGTTCCTCATGACGCTGGCCCTGTTCTCGCTGGCTGGTATTCCTCCGTTCGCAGGTATGTTCTCTAAGTTCTTCGTGTTCATGGCTGCTGCCGAGCAGGGCTCCTTCTGGGCTTATTTCGTAGTCTTCGTAGCCTTGGTCAACACCGTCGTGAGCTTGTACTACTATCTGCTCATCGTCAAGGCCATGTACATCAAGCCGAGCGACTCGCCCCTGCCTACGTTCAAGACCGATGTCAACACCCGTGTTGCCCTCGCCATCTGCACCGCAGGCATCGCCCTCTTTGGCATCTGCTCATGCATCTACGACTACCTCTTCGCCGCCTCGGCCATGTAAGAAGTAAATACGTATAATCTCCCTATAGAGGGCGTATCTATTGGAATGAACCCGAAAGTTTTTTGCTTAACTTTCGGGGTTCATTTCATAACTGAAAATTCTATCGGAGTAATTGGAATTACTCTTGGAGTATTTAAAATTTCGTTCGGAGTATTGCATTTTAGTGCCTGTAAATTTTTGTGTGATACTATAGGCCCTTTAGTGTCATACCGGAGAGGCTTTAGTATTAGGGTAAAGGCAGACGCGTTGCACGCTTTGGGAAAATTAGCGCCCTGCCTAGGGAAATATTATTCCCAGCCTTTGGAATTTCCTGAGTCATGTATAATCGCAGTGTCCGGTCATTTTCCTGATGCGCTGGACGATGGATGAACTAATGTGTGAGAAATTGCCATATCTCAAATTACGATAGAGTTCCTCCAAACTGCGCCCCACCTTTATCCAAGGATGTTCCCATGCCATGATACGAAACACCCGTTTCTTGTATTCCACGTTCTCAATTACGTAACGGGGATGGCGCAAGGGGAAGTCCACGTCGTGGGCAGGCATGGTGAGCAGTTGCTGTATGCGACGAGGCAGCGTTTTAAGCGGGACGTTGTAATGGGCAGCGTCTGCCGACACCGCTGTATTCTGTATCATGTTGCGAGTTGGGACAATGGTCAGGCCGTTGTTCAGCGTGATAGCCGACCAAAACACTGTCTCGTAGAAGGGCACTGGCAAGGTCTGTCGCTTCCGCATAACCTTAATCATCTCTTTCCATCCCTGTCGGCGGTTGTTTAGGTTGGCCTCTAATTGGTGCAGGTTAAATGCGTCGTCGAGCACGGAACAATGTGCATCCCACTGGCTGACAACCCTTCGCCACGATGCCCATCCCCAGATGGAGAAGACAGTTGTGAAGAGATAGTCGTAGGGGGCATCGGTCTGCTCCTCATGGTTGAAACCACATATCATCCAGATACGCTGGTCGTGCTCATAGCGGTGGAGCATTTCCGTACAAAAACGGACAAACGAGACGGCTGGCGTAGAGTCGTCCTCCAGTACGATACATTTGTCGTGCAGTCCGAACGCCCATTGCTGCGAGTCGAAGGTTGCTGCCCACACACCTTTGTTGTTGGTTTGGTAGTTGCGCTGAACGTCGCACTGCCAGTCTATCTCTTCGTCGGCCACAATGTGCCGGGCAGCCTCCGTCTTGGGGATGTCAGCCTCGTTGCGCGGTCCGTCCTGATAGAGAAACAGATGGGCAGGACGGGCCTTGCGAATGGCATCGAAGGTGCGTTGCAGGACTTCTGTCCTGTTAAAGAAGAGCAGTAGTACTGCAACGTCGTTTTCCGCTGGTGGTAATTGTTGTGTCTGCATATTTATGTTTACTTTGGTTTGTTGCCTATAATGATGCCTGTCCTGCTTGGATGACTGCATGTCATAACAATCTTTAACCGCGCCTGTTAAATTGTTTTAAATGTTGCTGTATTCATGCAGTCTTTTGTGCTTTCTTTGTATCTTTACAATGTGAAAACGATACAACATCTACTCTTATTGGCTTTTCTTGGCTGTGCGACGGCTGTATGCGCTGGTGAGACCTATGCCGTCATCATCAGTGGCGGGCGCAGCAAGATGTTCAACCACGAACGTTATTGGAACGACTGTGCTTTCCTCTATCGTACTTTGCGGCAGGAATGTCATCTTTCCAAAGACCATATTACGCTGTTGATGGCTGACGGCGACAATCCCGATAACGATATGCTACGCAACGGTGCAACAGGTTTCGTCTCTTCGTCCACCGACCTTGACAGCGACGGAGAACCTGACCTCACGCTGTCCGCTACTCGTCAGAACGTTGAAGACGCTTTCTGTCAGCTGTCTGAGATAGTAACGGCTAATGACAACCTCTTTATCTTTATAACCGATCACGGCGAGTGCGATACCGATGGCAATATCCACCTCTGGTTATGGGGCAGCGAGCGACTTAGTCCACAGAAACTTGCCACAATCATTAACCAGTGTAATCCCAAGACGATGAACATTCTTTTGGGGCAGTGTTACGCAGGGGCTTTTGTTGCTCCACTGCAAGGCGAAGGGCGCATCATTACTGCCGCCTGCGCTGCCGACCAGATGTCGTGGGCTTGCAAGGAAAAAGCCTATGACGAGTTTGTATATCACTGGACTTGCGCCATAGCGCAGCACGACGAACAGGGACAGCCCGTCAGTTCCGATACCAATGGCGACGGTCGCGTCAGTATGCAAGAAGCTTACGACTATGCGCTACAAAACGACCGACGTCCAGAGACACCAAGCCTCACGACTCAGCCTACGTCTCTTGCTGCCCAATGGTCGTTCGGTAGTTTTACGAACGGCATCAACGGCCCTTCCGACTTCCGTCCACCGTCAGATTCCGATGTCATTTACGACCTGCAAGGTAGAAAATATTGAGTGCGATGCAGTCTTTCACCAAGTTCCTGCATCCTATATATATAAAGGTATAACCACAAAAAGATTAAAACAATGAAGAAACTGTTGATTTCAATCTTTGCAGCGTTTTTCTGCATCAATGCAACGGCCACTAATATGCTCAGTGTTGATTCTATGAAGATATACGGAAACCACCTGGCTAATCTTTCACAACGCTTGGTGGCAAATATAAGGAATAATACAGAATCTGGTTTCGAAGGCCATATCTATCTTATGGCTTTAAACAAGAGTGATGGCAGTGTCACTACGTGTCTCGACACCCTTTTTGTTGTCTCATCCTTTAATTGCCGAACGCTGGAGTTTTTTCCTGCTCTGCCCGAGGGCGATTTCGAATTGCGCTTATCAACAGATGCCGACGGACAACAAATAATAGGAATCAGTGACATCACTATCCTGCCCCTGCGCAAACTTGACTTCAAGGCAATGCTCTCACTCGATATGTTGGCAAAAGCAGAGGACCAGTATGTGCTCTACGGCAACAGAATACGCGGATGGGTTCGTGTTGAAAACCATGATGACTCATATTTTGGAGTACATGGTGGAGAAGCAGAAGACGATGGTATCGTGCTCTGGTTGGAGGAAAGCGACACTGGTGAGCGGATATACACGAAACACATAGCCAATAGAATGGAAGAGAACTGGTATATGGAGACAACATTTGCCCATGATACTGTTTTTCACGAGGGAGCCCACTATGCTTTGAAAGCAGGTTACGGAATGCCCTATGGTCTTGAAGCTATCGATTCACTCTGCTTCACCGCTGCTTCAGGAACTTATTCCTATTGGACTTTCGATGGTCAGGTGTTGCCGTTACCAGTCTCTGATGAATCAACGTTTCCAATCGAATTGGTTGTACCGGCTGAAGCCGTTGCAATAGACCTTCGTGGTCACCATAATTCCGACACCTCTCCACGTATCAACACCTCACAGGCTAATCCCAACTGTCTCTATTACCTTGAATCACAGGACGACGTACCAGAAGGATTGGACGAAAAGTATAATATAGTGAAAGGACTGGAAGCCACAAATATCAAATTAACCGAAGGACACGACTATTACTGTCCGCTGGCTTTCCGCACCCAGTTTATCAGTTACCTGATGACGCCTTCGTACGATAACGAAGACGCTGAACTGCGTGGCCGCGGATACTCGAAAACCTTGGTATTGCCGTTCACTCCTACCCATGTAATGCTTTACGATATTAATGGCAATACCGAAGTGCTGCATTCCGACATGATACAGGTGTTGCACTACTATGGCACCCATGCCGACACGCTCAGTCTCTCAAGATGTGAGATAGCGCAGATGCATCCTTATGTGCCTTATATTCTTGGTGTCTATATCGGTTCCAGCCTGCTGTTTATTGGAGAAAACGTTGCCGTGCCAATGACTCAGGAAGCCATAGTCCGCGATAAACTTTTCAATTTCGTGGGTACTACCGTTGCAAGACGACTGACAAACAGGTGTTACGTCTATGAACCTGAGGAAACCTGTTTCCGTCAATATACAGATGATGACAGCGTTGAGGCCTTCCAAGCTTATTTGGATGCCGTAAGTATAAGTGATGCTACCGCGACTACTCTGAGCATCAGCGATTCCGCTTGGGGACCGAAAGGCAATCCTAACAATGCTACGGTTCCTACCGTTATCAAATCCATCAAAGAAACGAGTAATAATGCCGCTACCGTTTGCGACCTGACAGGACGCCAAATAAGACAACCACAGCCTGTCGAACGTCCGTCGTTCAAAGGCGTGTACATCATTGGCGGGCATAAAGTCATTGTAAAATAGGAAGGCAGATAATAAAGACATGACGGACTTGCAACAAATAGCAGAACGTTGTCAGCAGGGCGACCGCGAGGCCTTCGCTCTGCTATACACTGCTATGCGAGAGCCGTTGCGAACACTCTGCCTGAGTTTTGTGAAGAACGAGGCGGTGGCTGACGACCTGTTGCACGACGCTTTCCTGTTGATATTCTCGAAGATTGGCGAACTGAAGGACACTTCGTGTACCGAAGCTTGGATGAAGACGGTAACGCGTCGTGTGGCACTGCTTTACTTACGAAAGCAACATCAGCAAGTTCCCCTTTCTGCCTCTTCTGAGTTGACGGCATTTGCTGTAGAAAACAACGCTGAGCCAAGTCTCGTCCTACAAGACGTCCTCGCCGCTGTCGATGACCTGCCAGAAGGCTACCGCCGGGTGTTCCGCATGTCGGTATTCGAAGGCATGAGTCATCAGGAAATTGCCAATCTCTTACACATCGAACCGCACAGTTCTTCCTCACAGCTCTTTCATGCCAAAAGCCTGCTGCGCCGCTGGCTTCGTCCGTTAGCGCTCCTGTTGTTGGCAATAGCATTGCCATTGGGAATGTACATCTGGAAACAAGACGACGAAAAGGAAATAAGCAAAATCGTTGAAACGGACAAGCAAAAGCTCGCGGCAACGGAAAAACCAAATCAAGAGGGTGGGGCCAAACAGGAGACTACTGCGTATTCTTTTGTCCGTCGCGTGCAAACTTCAAGTCCGTCGCGTGCGAACTTCAAGTCCGTCGCGTGCGAATTTTCAACGGAAACCGATACGACAACGTATGTTGCACCCACTGTCTCGCAGGACACAACGAAAGCAGTACCTATTCCTCAGCACGAACGTCCGCATCGGCAGATTCCCTCTGCCGAGTCTCCGCGTGATGTTCCCCCTGCCGAAATGCAGCGCCGCACTCCCACCGCCACCACCGGCGGATGGAACCTCGCTTTGGCCTATAGTGGCATCAGAAATAGCAAGGACATGCAACTGCCTTACGCCAATGCCGAAACCAATCCTGCGGTTTACGACTCCATTGCTCATCACCACATGCCGCTGACTATCGGTCTGATGTTGAACCGCAAGTTAGACCGCCATTGGCAAGTAGGCATTGGATTGCGCTATCAGCGAATGACGAGCGACATGCTTTCAGGCAACACTTATGTCTCGCTCTCGCAGCATCAGAAGGTGCAATATCTGGCTATTCCCGTCAGCGTGTCGTGGTGCTATCCGTTAGGTCGCCGATTCAGCACCTATCTCTCGGCATCGGCTGCCGTCAACCTGCCTCTGCGCTCAACACTCGAAAGTGTTTATCTCATGAATGGACAACCCTTTGACCCCACAACCGAACATCTACATCCAGGCGTGCAATGGTCAACGGGCTTAGGCTTAGGTCTGCAATACGACCTGACGCACAACATTGGATTCTTCGTAGAGCCCATTCTCCAATATTACTTCCGTCAGAGTAACGACGTGAAGACATGGAACACGGAGCATCCCCTGTCGTTCAGCCTTCCATTGGGTCTCCGAATAACTTTTTAGTCAAGAGTTGAATGAAAACCATTTACTGTCAAGAAAAAATGCTAGAATTTAACACTTTCTTGCGAGGGCTTCTAGAATTTTTTTTCATTTTATCTCATTATCTTTGCTTCACCTTTGAAAGCACATATTTCTGCGGCCACTGTGTTGAGATTGTGAAAGCGGCTGTAGTCACTGTCGGATGGTACATTGCCAACATCACCCATCGTGTTGAGATCCCAAGGAGCCAATATGAGCAAGGCTCCCCTTGCACAAGCCTCAAAGCGCTTTTTCTCGGGCTTCCAGTATTGGTCTATAGGTGTCGCTTGCAGGTGTATCAGCGGATAGCCATGATCTATGCACTCGTTTTTCATCAGTTTTTCACCGTTTGAGATGCCGGGGGTAACAATGACAGTGGCGCCCTCTATGATAGCTGCCTCCCACTGGCTTCGATTACTGGCGTAGTCGGCTGTTGTTTCGTATGGCTGACGAGTGATGGGGTGGCGGCGGTGGCACATCACCTGTACCTTGCGAGGCCACCTCAGAAGGAATAGGTTGCCAAATGCACCGTAGCTACGACCGCCTATCTGCACATGCAGACATCTGTGCAAGTAGTCGGGCAGGAGTCGGCGCAATTGGGCACGACGAGGGTTGTCATGCACGTAGGCTATCATCGCTTGTCGGTGGCGTTCGTCAAGGCACACAGTGTCGTCGTAGTTGTCATCGAAGAGCGGGCGCTGCTGGCGCTGCACGAAGGTATAGTACTCCTGACGCTGCTTCTTTGACATGCTGCGAATAAGGGTGCCTTCGTCAGAGTGAAGGGCTGCCTTCTCATGCAGCCAAGCTGGGGCGGCATGGGTCTGCAATCGACCGGGATCGGTCGATTAGTGGAGGACGGAAGCCCCTGTTGCTGCTGCCACCAACTGGTGCAGGTGGCCTTGAAGGCCTGGATGACATCGCCTAGGCTCCACTGCATAGGTTCCAGCACTTCGATAACGCCGTGGAAATGGTCAGGCATACATACGCACGCATGTAACACTATCTTGTTGCCATGAGTTTGTGCATGGGTGGGTGTCTGTAGCCATACCTCCTGCACTGCCTCGCCAAGAGGGGTGAGGGCAAGGGTTGTTTTGTGACCGAGATCGGTCACAAAATGAGAGAGCAGCTGTTCACGGCCGCTTACCACAAGGGTGACGAGATAGGTGCCGCGACCGTAGTAGTCGTGACCTGCATTACGTGGACGATAGGACAATGCGTTTGAAGTATCCATTGCTATTGTTCGCAAAGATAGGCAATAATTCTTATACTTCTAAACAAAAGCCCCCAAAAGTAGGAAAGCTTTTTTTACGAAAGCCTTAGGTTGTCGTCGAATAACCCGGCCTTATTGCGCAATAATGGTAGGTTATTTTGTGCCAGTTTATTTTTTGTTGAGGAGGAAGCGGTCGATGAAGGATTCGACGATGGGGTACTGGCTTTTGGGCAGTTGGCAGTGGCCGTGGCCACCGACGATGTCGATGTCGACGCGGTCACCGAGTCCGAGGCGCTCCCACACCTTGCGGGCGGCAGCCATGGAGTAGGCGGCACTCTCGTCGGCGAGCCAACGGTAGTCGGGATTGCCGAGCACGAGGAGGGCACGGGGGCAGACCATGGCACAGAGCTCGTGGTGGTCGTAAGGCATGAGATAGACGCTGTCGCCATGGAAGCGTTCACGCATGGATTCGAGGAACCAGTGGTAGTCGGTGCGGTCGAGGTTTTCGACGCTGTCCAGTTTGTGGCTATAGCGCCACGATGCTGCTCCGCCGCCGCCGGGTTCCTGGGCGATGGTGAGGGCTACGCGGTCGTCGAAGGCTCCGCAGAAGAGAGCCATCTTGCCGGCGTAGGAGCATCCGCTGACGCCGATGCGCTTCACATCGATTTTCGTTTTCTCAGGGCCGAGCTGCTCCAGTCCGTCGATGAGTCGCTGCAGTCCCCAAGCCCATTCGCTGTAGGCGCCGTTGTCCTTGAGTTCGGGATAGAGGCGGTCGAAATTGTGCTCGCCGCGTTCCTTGTGGGGCCGCCACTGGGAGTAGTCGTTCACCTGCGACTCGCGGTAGTTCAAGCGGGCAATGGGACGCTGGTCGAAGATGTCCTTGGGCAGTGACAGCATGCTGGTGCCGATCATCAGGGCGTAGGGCGGCTGGCCGACGGTGGGGTAGGCAATGGCGGACTTCAGGGTGAGCGTCTGTCCGTTGACGGTGACATCGACGATGAGCGTGTCGCCATCCATGCGTGCCTTGACGGCCTCGCGCGGCACGGCGGGGATGCGTCCGATGCCGAAGGTCTGGATCATGTCGGCGATTTCCAACCGGCGTTCGTTCCAGTCGGCGACGGTTTTCACTTGCCTTCCGTCGTTCATGAGGAGCGGGTCAGGGAGTTCGTACATGGGTTCCGCGAGCTGTGCGGAAACCGTGGTGCACAGGAGGAATAGTGCTGATAAGATAGTTAGTTTTTTCATACGTTTTGTGTTATGACTGATGAATTATGCTGCAAAGATAAGAAATATTTCGGAAAAAACTTGCTTTTACCGAATAATATTCGTATATTTGCAGTCGTTGAGAACCGAAATACTTTTTATTATTAACTAAACAAATACAAAAACGACTATGAAGAAAAAGTTCATTTGCGCCGTTTGTGGATATATCTACGAAGGCGATGCTGCTCCCGAGAAGTGCCCCATCTGTAAGGCTCCTGCATCGAAGTTCTCTGAACTGAAGGACGAGGGTGAGACCGCGTATGCTACCGTTCACCGCATTGGTGACGGCAAGCCCGAGGGTGTCAGTCAGGAGATGATTGATGACCTGCGCAACCACTTTAATGGTGAGTGCGGCGAGGTAGGTATGTATCTAGCCATGGCTCGTCAGGCCGACCGCGAGGGTTATCCCGAAATTGCCGAGGCCTTCAAGCGCTATGCTTTCGAGGAGGCTGACCACGCCAGCCGTTTCGCTGAGCTGCTGGGCGAGTGCGTTTGGGACACCAAGACCAATCTGGAGAAGCGCGCTGCCGCCGAGGCCGGTGCTTGCGAAGATAAGTTCCGCATTGCCAAGAACGCCAAGGCTGCCGGTTTCGACGCCATCCACGATACCGTTCACGAGATGGCTAAGGACGAGGCTCGCCACGGTGCCGGCTTCGCAGGACTGCTGAAGCGCTATTTCGGAAAGTAAAAAAACAGGCTGGCAACCCCAGCCAGCACAATAAATTGCGGGAAAAGTCGTTTTATCTATGTATGGTAAGACGACTTTTCTTTTCTCTATTCGCCGTTTGTGCGATGATGACGGCCTGCACGGACAACGATTCGTTCAGCAGCAGCACCGGTAACCGACTGACATTCTCGGAGGATACCGTCCGGTTTGACACGGTATTTTCCACCGTTCCCTCGTCCACCCAGACCTTCTGGGTACGTAACGAGTCGAATGACGGCATACGCATCGTCACCGCCCGACTGGAACGCAGCAACCAGAGTGGTTACCGCGTGAATGTTGACGGCACATATCTGGATCCTGTCGGTTCCGACTTTGAGGTGCGTAAGGGTGACAGCCTGCTGGTGTTTGTCGAGGTTACCACTCGCGAGAACCATGCCGACGAGCCGCAACTGGTAGAGGACAATCTGATATTCCAGCTGGAGAGCGGTGTCCAGCAGCGTGTCAATCTGCGTACGTTCAGTTGGGATGCTATCCGGTTAGACAGTCTGGTAGTCCGTCAGGACACGATGATTGAAACGTCACGGCCTGTCGTCATCTACGGCGACGGCATCAGGGTCGAAGAGAATGCCACGCTGACCATCCGTAATACGACGCTTTATTTCCATGACGGTGCGGGCATTACGGCCTACGGCAATGTGGTTGCGGAGAATACGCTGTTTCGTGGCGACCGTCTGGACCGTATGTTCGACTATCTGCCCTACGACCACATCAGCGGCCAGTGGCGCGGTATTACCCTGCATTCGCACAGCGGTGACAACCGCTTTTTCAACTGCGAGATTCGCAATGCCGTCGATGCTTTGATGTGTGACAGTACGTCGCTGTATCTGTTTAATACTGTTGTGCATAACTCCAGCGGTGAAGGCTTGTCGGCGCGCCATTCCGACGTGTATGTCGAGTATTGCCAGTTCAGCAATACCTACGGCGACTGTCTGTCGTTTTACGGCTGCGAAGCCATCGTTGAGCACTCGACGCTAGCGCAGTTCTATCCCTTCTCGGCCAATCGCGGTGCGGCATTACGCTTTGCCAATACGAAGTTGCCGATGCTGCTCGACTGTCGGTGGACGCTGGCGACGGGCTATGCCGACGACGTAGTGATGGGCGAGGTTGTGGAGAATGCCGATTCGTTGTTTGACTACCACTTTGCCGACTGCATGCTGCGTACACCCGTCGTCGAGGACTCGCTGCGTTTCGAGCGCGTCATCTGGGAAACACCAAAGGACAGCGTGCAGGGAAAGGAGCACTTTGTGCTCGTCGACGAGGAAAACCTGATATATGATTTCGCGTTGGACAGCATTTCGCCGGCATTTCAGAACGGCATCGGTCGTATGCCCATTCCCGCAGAGCCCGACGTGAATGCCGCCGGACGTCGAACGCTTCCCGTTGGATGGGCTCAGCGTCGGCACATCAAGCGGTAGGGACACTTACTGCATGTCTTCATGTCGTCGGTAGGCATGAACGGCACATCAGGCGAGAACATTTCCTGAATCTTTGCATCCAGTAGTTCGTTGAAACGGGCTGACACTTCGACGATGTCGCGGACGGGTTCGCGGCCCAGACAGAGCGTGGGGTCGTAGTCCTTGCCGCCGGCATACTGGATGAACAGCAGGGCAGGGGAGACCTTGGCTTGGGGATTGCGGGCCTTCATCTGGCGACTGACGATGTCGGCATAGACGAAAGTCTGCAGGTAGTAGTCGGAATGTTCGTGGATGTTTTCGGGTTCGAAGATGGCATCAACGTCAGCCAACGGCTTCAGGCGTTTGCTGCCCGTCTTGTAATCGACCACGCGGATGTATTCGTCGTTGATGAGGTCAAGCCGGTCGATGCGGCCGCCGATGGAACTTGGAACATGGAACTTCTCTCTTTGAGAGTGTGGCGTTGCAATGAAACCTTGAACATTCAGCGGGCGTTTGACGTCGCGCTCGAGACCGAGGATGGTGAAGGGCGCCAAGCGACGGTCGATGGTGATGAGCTGGCGGAGGTAGTGGATGATGACCTCGCGATTGATGAGGTGCAGTCCGCTCTTTGTTGCAAAAGGCATCACTTTGTGGAAGGCCTCGTCGACGGCACACTCGATTTCGACCCTCGACTTTAGGAGGTGGTCGAGCAGCGGTTTGTCAATCTCGCGTGGCAGTTGGCGATAGATGATTTCTGCGGCTTCGTGGAAGACGTTGCCGAAGATGCGGTTGTCGAGTTCCTGCTCGTCGTCGGGAACGTCGGGCTGCTGGATATCGGCCACGTAGCCATAATAGAACTGCAGGGGACATCGCATGTATTTGGCAATGGCCGTCGGCGAGAGCATCGGGTGCTGCGTGGTGAACTGCGACTGGATGACCTGCATGACGTGTGGCGTCTTCTCGATGGGTGCAGGTTGCCACTTCGGCGTCAATTGTCCGGAGAGCAGCGAGTGGAGTGTAATAGTGTGTGGACTCTCGACCATCAGCTGGAGAATGAAGCGGCTCATCTCGCCGCGCTGACCGTCCTCGGTGGAATTGTTGTAGAGGATGGTGATGTCGCCGGCGCGTTGCAGTAGGCGATGGAAATAATAGGCGTAGATGGCCACCTTGTTTTCGACGGTTGTCAGTTCGTAGGCGTGGCGCAGACTGTGGGGAATGAACGACGAGTCGTTGACGCCTTTCGGCATGTTGCCCTCGTTGCAGGAGAGCAGCAGCACGTGGTCGAAGTCGAGGTTGCGCGTCTCCAGCACGCCCATGATCTGAAGACCTTCGGCGGGCTCACCGTGGAAGGGGATGCTGGTCTGCTGGATGACCTGCGTGACCAGTCGCTGCAGGGTGTTCTGCGTCACCGTCAAGTCGCCACTGCACTGCAGGTTGTCGAGACGGTTGACCAGCATATAGGCACGGAACAGCGACTCCTGGAACATCGGATCGCTGATGTCGGCACTACCCTTGGTGGCCACCTCGCGCAGGAGTTGTGCCAGAGGTTGCTGGTCGTCGCTGACGTATTTGGCATAGGGATGGCGCTGGAAGGTGCGAAGGAGGCGGGGCGTACGACCCTGCAACTGCAGGTCGAACCAGAGTTGGATGAGCGAGGCGACGGGCGTCTGCGAGAGCGGATAGCCCGTGGTGACATTCACCTTGGCGACCTCGTCGGGCAAGCAGTGGATGACGGTGGGCAGGAGGTTCTCGTTGCAGAGCACGATGGCCGTGCGGCGACCGGCGGCAATGCGGGGGAAGGAGCCCGACGGGTCACCGTCGGGAGTGGTGGGGGTATTGTGGAGCCAGGTGCTGACGAAGCGGGCCTGGATATCCTCGGTGGGTGCGGAGACAATGCTGATGTGGTGCTTGTGGCTGAAGTTGCCATAGACGGATTCCGACGTGGTGTCGAGTTCGTTAGGGAAGTACTCGAGATAACGGCGGATGTACTGTCCGGCCTCGTGATGTTGCATGTAATAGTGGTCGAAGTCCCAGTAGAAATGCGCCTTGCCCTCCTTTTGCAAGTGGGTGAACAACTGCTGTTCGACCTTCTGCAGCAGATTGAAGCCTACGAAGAGGTAGTGGTCGTAAGGGAAAGATGTGACGTCAGCGGGAGCACCGTTGACAGCGTGACTGACGACCTTGCGGTAGAGGGCTCCTTCGTAGGTCAGACCCTGAGCGGCCAGACGGCGGTTGAAGTCGTGGTAGATGTCGGCAAAGTGGCTCCACAGGCGGAGGAATCGCTCCTTCAGTTCGGTGTTGTGATCCTCGGAGAAATTACTAAAGAAGCGGCGAATCATCTCGCGTTGTTCGTCGGTGAGATAAGAAATGTCGTCGAGCTCGTGGATGTCGCGCAGGTTGGCGAAGACGCGGTCGGCATCGGCTAGATTCTTGTCGATATCGTCGAAATCGGTGAGCAGCAACTGGCCCCAACCGTAGAATTTGTCGAGGCTCTCGTCGGACCCCGTGCAGCGGCAGAACGACTTGTGGAGGTCGCAAATGAGCTTAATGGGGTCGGCAGTCTGAAGCGATGACTGCTGACGGAAGAGTTCGCTGATGGTGATATAGGCTGGGCTCCAGATGGGTTGTTGGGCTATGCGTGCGAGATGGTCGTTGAGGAACAACGACGCACGCTTGTTGGGAAACACCACGGCAACGCACGACAGGTTGGTGCCATATTTGCGGAGAATGTCTTCGGCGACGTATGCGAGGAAATCTTTCATATCACTTCTTCTACCTTATTTATATATACATACCAGAGCCAGCCCTTGACATTGGGCATTCCCATAGAACGCAGCAGTTGCATGTATTCGCGGACCTGCTCATGGTATTCAGCCTGCGGACGTCCGAACTTGAAATCGACGACGTGGGTCTCGTGTCCGTCAGTCATCACGCGGTCGGGACGACGCTCCTGCATGTTGCCCTGAGCGTCGAGCGTGAGAATGCTACACTCGTTGAACAGCTGCCAGCGGTCGGAGAACCAGTCCTTGATACGCGGACTTTCGAGTCGACGGCGTAACATGCTGGTGACTTTTTCGGCCGTCACTTCGTCGTCGTAGAGTACGCCGTCGTGTTGCAACTGCGATAGTGCCTTCTCGATATCAGCGCTGGTATGAATAGTTGAGAAAACATTGTGTAACACACTGCCGATCTTGATATAGCTTAACTCCTGTTGTTCGTCGTCGCCTTCGATAAACTCACGGCTCTTATTGCTCTGACGGAATTCGGTCTTGACATCAAAACTTTCGATGGTGACAGACTGGGGCGTGACGGGTTGCAGGAAGACGTTGGCGGTCGTTGTGTTCTTTATCTTCTCGGATTCTACGTAGAGATTACCATAGGTAAACTCGATGACCGACTCGTTATCCGCCATTCCCTCCAAGGTGCTGTCGTCGAGTTTAAGGTTGGGCAATACGGACTCGATGAGTGCCGAACGGCTGCCCTTGGAATTGCGACGACCCAGGACAAAGAGGTTTTTGGAAGCTCGCGTGAAAGCTACGTAGAGCAGATTGAGGTTGTCGACGGTGTTCTGGAGGTGTTCGTCCAAGTAGTTCGGTTCGTAAATGGTACCCATCATCTGCTTTGCGCTATAGTCGACGGGGACGATGGGCAGGGCGTCGAACGGTGACTCCTTGGGTTGGCACCAGAGAATGTCACTGTGTTCGAGGCGCCAGTCGCAGAAGGGAATGAGGACATGGTCGAACTCCAGACCCTTGCTCTTGTGGATAGAGAGGATGCGAATGCCGTCGGTGGAAGTATTCTGGATGGTCTTGCTGCAAATGGTCTCGTCCCATTCGCGGACAAAGGCATCAATGTCGGTGCTGTTGTCGAGCGTGAATTTGTTCAGCTGGTCGTAGAAGGCACAGACGTAGGCGCTTTGCTCTTTCAGACAGTCGAGTTGGAAGATATGGAAAAGACGTTCCGTCAGTTCGTAGAGCGGCAGATGGAGCAGGGCAGCAGTCTGTTGGATGAAGTCGGGAGGAAGCAGGTCGTCGATGGGGTGGTCCTTGATGAACAGCTCGCTTTCGGCAACCGAATTGCCGAGCACAGTGCGCTGGTAGAGTTTGGCGATGGTCGCCTTGGCGAGTTGGTCGTCGGGGTGGGTAAGCACATGGAGTGCCTGAACGAGCAGGCAGACGCTGACGGAGGCGTCGAGGCGGAAGGCTTCGTCGCTGACAATGCGTATTTGAAGCATGTGCTCGCTGAAATAGTCGGCCACCAAGGGAATGGTGCTGTTGGTTCGTACGAGAATGGCAATATCCTGCGGCTTTGCTCCTTCGTCGAGAAGCATGGACACGGTATCGGTCAGTTGCTGAAGGGTCTCAGTCTGATAATCCTTTGCCGGTAGCAGTTGGATGTTGACAGAGCCATTCGTCTTCCGCTTTTCCGGAACTTTCTGGGCCACATCGTCATAGGCGTGTTTGAGAAGTTCGGCACCAGTGGGATAATTCTCGCGCTGCGAATTATATTCCTGAAGGGCGGCCTCGATGAAAAAAGCGTTGTTGAACTCAATGATGCGCCGTTCAGAACGGTAGTTCGTGTCCAGCGGACGGATTTCCATCATCGAATCTGCGTGAGGAAATTCCTGGTCGATGGCATTCAAGAGCCGCCAGTCGCCCGAGCGCCAACGGTAGATGCTTTGCTTGACGTCACCCACAATAAGGTTCTCGGTGTCGACGTGACTCATGCATTCCTGCAGGAGAATCTTGAAGTTCTGCCACTGAACGGTCGACGTATCCTGGAACTCATCGATCATTACGTGCTCCAGTTGGGTGCCAATCTTTTCGAAGATGAACGGGGAATCGCTATCCTTGATGAGTGAATGGAGCAGTTGCTGGGTATCGCTGAGCAAAAAACGGTTGGCCTCGCTGTTCATCTCACGAACTTTCTGTTCAATACTCCCGAGCAGACGCAGCTGGTTCAGATGTTGCAAGGTCAGGTCGGCAGACTTGTAGAGCTTCCATTGGCGGGGCTGTTCGGCTATTGCGTTTTGCAAGATGGGGACGAGCGTGGTGTCTGCCAGGGAATAGATGAAGTCAGCACGTTCGTGTTTCTTGCTACACCATTTGGTCGTATCTTCTATGCAGTCGGTAATGCGTTTGCCAATGATGCCCTCATCGAACTGGCCATTCTGAAGTTTGATGAAGAACCCCGCCACACCGGATTTGCCGTAAGAGAAATCTTCAGCGGAAAGGTTTTCTTGATGGAGAACATCGAAGAAATGGTCGCCAATTTCCTTCATGTGCTTGAGAGCGTCGGAACGAATCTGGCGCATCTGACTCATATAACTGCTTAGGAAGTTTTTCTGGTTAATCAGTTGCTTCAGTTCGTCGCTCCTTTCTTTATAGAAATCGCGGAAGATGGTGCGTCCGAACTGCTTCACCTGTCCGATGATGTTCCAGGAACGGTCGTCGCTGATAGTCTCCATAATATATTTCAGCAACCATTGCAGCATGACGTCAGTATGGGTGAGGGAGTCGATAAGACGGTCGACGGCTTGTTCTTCCACTTGAATATCGTTCAGTCCGATGCGGAGGTTGGCAGTCAAGTCCAATTCACGGGCAAGATTGCGAAGGACACTCTGGAAAAACGTGTCGATGGTCTCTACCCGGAAATAGTTGTAATTGTGTAGCAACTGGTGAAGAGCATCGCCTGCACGTTGGCTGACCTGTGATTCGGAAAGGCCTGTCGCAGAAACGATATGCTGTAGGTAATCCGTAGAATCGGGTAGCTGATTCCAAATTCCATAAAGCTGGCTGAGGATGCGCATCTTCATCTCTTCCGTCGCTTTGTTGGTGAAAGTAACGGCTAAAATGGAACGATAACTCATCGGATTATTGATGAGTAGTTTGATATATTCTGTTGCCAGCGTAAAAGTCTTTCCGGAACCGGCACTGGCTTTATAGATAGTTAGTGGTTTTACCATCTTCTGAATATTTCTACGGTGAATTTGCAACCAAATTCTTGGATTTTACCTCCGAGCAGATTGGTGAAGACTGCTGTGGAGAAATAACGATTAGTCAATCCGTAACCCAATTCGAAATAGGGTCTGGTGTGCTGTATGGACAATGCACTCACATAAAGACGTTCTATTTCAATGTATCGCCCTACAAATGGCAGGTAAGAGAGGAGTAACATTGGTGTATCGAATGATGCATGTCCCCGAACATAATAGTTTGACTGGTTGTACCATGAACTGCTGAGAAGCTGGAACTGGCCGGCCCAGTCGTCTTCCCAACCCGTAGGAAGATTGTTGTCGCGGAAATTTTCGTAGTCAACAAAGTAATTGGAATTACGCTGGGTGTAAAAACCAGCACCGCCTCGCAAGTTGAGAATGCGCAAACCGCGTAAGCGTTTTAGATATGAAGCATCAAATTCCCAACGCTGATAGTCGAGATTAGCGCCGAACACACCTTGGATGCTTTCTTCGAAGTTGGCAGTCAAGGTTGGTCCGTTGTGCCATGGAGTCAGTCTGACGGTCAGCAGGGGAGCAAAGCCTCGGAATTCCCAATCCAATCCTGCCTTCTCCATGAGTTCCGAATTTAAGGATGTACGCCGGTGGAATACCAATCCTGTCATGATTTCCAGCCAATCGTAGGCGACAACATTATTGACAGCTCGAATATACATATCCTTGAAATCAGGCATACTGATAGTATCGCCCATGACACGTTGGAAATCATCTGCCAACGCACTATTCGAAGTGTGGTTGCCGTTGGCCCATGTAATTTCTGCGTAACCATTGCGTTTAGGATTGTAGGTCATTCGCAGAGGTACTTCGTAGAAAAATTGATTCAGTTTGAAGTTATAACCAAACTGCGGGTTTAGCGTCAAATAACGGTGAGCATTCCAACTGTATTTAAAACCGAGTTTTAGTCTGTAGCTGATACCTCGACTTTTGCTGTAACCAAGATAAAGTGGGTTTAGCAAAGGTGAAAAGCGCATGGATACGGCACCTACATCAGAACTGTTGCCATTGATGAGGTTGTAACCAATGATATCCCATCCAAGCGTCTTTAACCATTCACTTTTATGATGGTGCTCCACTTGAGTTGTGTCCACAGCGATGGTATCTTTTGATGCATTATGAATACTGTCATATCGGGCATAGATTTCCTGTTCACGTTGGTTCAGCGGAATGGGACGTAACTCTTCCATCAAAGTTCGGTTTTTCTCGTTATCGAGTGAGTCTGGAAGCGTTTGTGGGCAATCATAAACTGCTGTAAAATTGGCAGTTACCTGATTCCCTAAGAAATTGAACCTTGCATCAGTAGTACACCGCAGAGGTAGTTTTGACTGCGTGTTTTTCGCATTCATTTCAGCCGATACTTTGAAAGCTACCATATCGAACTCTCCTTCAAAATCAACTGATTGCAGTCTGCCTGTATTGACATCAACAGTTGCGAAGCCTTTTATTAACTGGGTGTTTTTCTTAATGGGTGCAAAGCGGATGACGGCCATGTTATCCTCCACTAACCTTATTTTATAATTATATAAAAAACGATTTCCCTTGTAAAAGGGTGAGAGGATATGGTCTGGATAAAGCGTGTCGTCATAGAAATCGGGGGTACTGAATTCTAATAAGATGGGCATTGCTGTGCGCTGGCGAGGAATGGTTCCCCACACGACTTGTCTTTTTACGTCGTATTCATCTACGTCGCGGAACTTTAGTTTACAATAGGCTTCGCCAACGTAATGACGGTCGCCCGATGCAATGACATACATCGTAGGCACCAGAAACAATAAGGCGTTGCGTCGGTCCATGCCAAAGCTGTAACGCATATATACGTTCTGTTCTATCCCATTAACAGGAACAGTAAAGTTTCGCCGGTAGTTCCAGACTCGATTCAATATCAACGAGTCTGTTGAACTGCGGGCCAAACAAAAGCTGGACATGAATGTCATCATGCCCAGCATCAATATTATTATGCGTAGCTTCTGATTCACGACCCCAAAATTACAAAAAAAAAATGGAGTCACAAAACTTTTAGCCCAAATATTTCATTAAGATGCGTGCATTGCCCGAATCGCGAAGCTTTGCAATGCTCTTTTCGCGAATCTGACGTACACGTTCACGAGTCAATCCCAGTTGGTCGCCAATCTCTTCAAGTCCTTTTTCGTGGCAGCCAATACCGAAACATTCACGGATGATAGTAATTTCGCGTTCTTTCAGTACTTTCTGTAGTACGTTGTTCAGTTCAAGTGCCATTGACTCGTGATCAACTTGACGATCGGTGCGGGAATCATCACCAGAAGCCATCACGTCGAGCATACAATTGTCCTCTCCATCTTGGAAAGGTGCGTCAATCGACACATGATGACCGTCAGCCATCATAGATTGTGAGATTTTCTCTTCGTCCAGACTTGTAGCATCACTCAATTCCGAGATAGACGGATGACGCTGGTTTTCCTGCTCAAACTTGTTAATTTCATGATTAATCTTACTCAATGAACCTACTTGGTTGAGAGGCAGGCGGACGATACGACTTTGCTCTGCGATAGCCTGTAGAATGCTTTGGCGAATCCACCATACAGCATATGAAATAAATTTGAAGCCTCGAGTCTCATCGAACTTCTGTGCAGCCTTAATAAGGCCAATGTTACCCTCGTCGATAAGGTCAGTCAGCGTCAATCCCTGATGCTGGTACTGCTTAGCGACGGATACTACGAATCGGAGGTTTGCCGTTACCAGTCTGTCCTTGGCACGCTCGCCCTCAGGACCACCCTTGCGGATCTTCTGAGCCAGTTCGATTTCTTCATCGATGCTAATCAATGGTGCACGACCGATTTCTACCAGATATTTATCCAGTGCCTCACTCGAACGGTTCGTAATACTCTTCTGAATCTTTAATTGTCTCATCTTAAATACTTTCTTAAAACGTCTTAATCGCCTGATAATCAGGAATGTGTGTAATATATTACTTTTTAAAGCGGTGCAAAGTTACGAAAAAAAACGGCTCGTTGTTCTCCAACGGGCCGATTTTTTACTTAAAAAATATTAAAGAGCGAATATCTTATTATTCGTCAATTGCTGTTATTTTCTTCTTCAGTTTGTCAACGTAAGCATCGATCGTGGCAACTGCAACGATGTTCATGACGTCTCTTACGGATGCTCCAAAGTCGACGAAGTGGATGGGTTTATTAAGTCCTACTTGTATCGGACCAATGATTTCAGCATCTGCTCCCAGCATCTGTAACATTCTGTATGATGAACGTGCAGATGTGAGGTTGGGGAATACCAGCGTATTGACTTTCTTGCCTTTCAGACGGGTGAATGGATATTGTTCGTCACGCATATCATCGTCGAGAGCAAAGCCTATTTGCAGTTCTCCGTCAATAGGGAGATCGGGATAGCGCTCTTGCATGTACATTGTAGCCTTCTTTACTTTCTGTGCGCCGTCGCTCTGATTACTACCGAAATTAGAGTGGCTTATCATGCCTACAACGGGTTTTTCATTGAAGAACCGAACGCTTTTGCTTGCCAGTTTTGCGATATCGATAAGAGCGTCTGTGTCAGGGTTCTCGTTGACCAGTGTATCTGCAATATATAGTGTACCACGGGCTGAATTGATGATGTGCATTGCTGCAAAATGCTTGTACTGCGGACGGATACCAATGACTTCTTTTACAACCTTAATCGTATTCGAGTACTTGGTATAAAGACCCGTAAGGAATGCGTCTGCCTCACCCGTTTCAACCATCATCATTCCGAAATAGTTGCGTTCGAACATCTTATCGTTCGCCTCCTGATAAGTGTAGCCGTCTCTTTGACGCTTCTCAGTCAAGATGCGGGCATAACGTTCGCGACGATCCTGTTCACTGGGATGGCGTAGGTTGACAATTTCAATCCCCTCGATATTCAAATCGAGTTTCTTGGCAAGTTTGACAATGTACTCGTCATTACCAAGTAGAATCGGATGACAAATGCCTTCAGCTTTGGCTTGGACAGCAGCTTTTAGCATGGTAGGATGAACAGCTTCTGCGAATACCACTCTTTGTGGATGGCTTGCTGCTGTGGCATAGAGTTTCTGGGTAAGTTTTGTCTCCTGACCAAGCAATACGCTAAGCGATTTCTTGTATTCTTCCCAATTGCTAATCTCTTTGCGTGCAACACCACTATCTATTGCTGCTTTAGCTACTGCTGCCGATACTTCAGTAATCAGTCGTGGGTCAACGGGTTTCGGAATAAAGTAATTGCGTCCAAAACTAAGGTTATTAACCTTATACACGTCATTTACAACATCGGGCACAGGCTGTTTGGCCAAGTCGGCAATGGCGTGAACGGCGGCTAATTTCATTTCTTCGTTGATGGCTGTGGCATGAACGTCCAATGCACCGCGGAAGATGTATGGGAAACCTATGACATTGTTGATTTGGTTCGGATAGTCCGTACGACCTGTTGACATCAGCACATCAGGACGTGCATCCATTGCATCTTCATAGGATATTTCAGGAACAGGATTGGCCAATGCGAAAATGACAGGGTCTTTGGCCATTGACTTCACCATATCTTTTGAAAGCACGTTACCTTTGGATAATCCTACGAAAACATCAGCGTCTTTAATAGCTTCTTCCAGTGTGTGAATGTTTTTACGGCTGGTGGCAAAGAATCTCTTTTGCTCGTTTAAGTCCTGACGTTCAACGGAAATGACGCCCTTTGAGTCGAGCATAACAATGTTTTCCTTTTGGGCACCAATAGCCATATACAGCTTTGTACAAGAAATGGCTGCAGCACCAGCACCATTGACTACGATACGGACTTTCGCAATGTCTTTCCCTATAACCTCCAATGCATTCTTCAGTCCCGCAGCAGAGATGATAGCGGTACCATGCTGGTCGTCGTGCATTACCGGAATGTCGAGTGTCTTCTTCAAGCGTTCCTCAATATAGAAACACTCAGGAGCCTTGATGTCCTCGAGGTTGATACCACCAAAGGTCGGTGCAATCTTCTCAACAGCCTCACAGAATTTCTCTGGGTCTTTTTCGTCAACTTCGATATCAAAAACGTCTATTCCACCGTAAATCTTAAAGAGCAATCCCTTACCCTCCATAACGGGCTTTCCACTCATTGCTCCGATGTCACCTAAACCGAGAACGGCTGTTCCATTGGATATCACTGCCACAAGATTTCCTTTGTCGGTATATCTATAAGCATCATCGGGATTTTCCTGTATTTCCAAACAAGGGTAGGCCACTCCGGGGGAATAGGCCAGTGACAGGTCTGTTTGTGTACGATACGCTTTAGTCGGTTTTACTTCAATTTTACCAGGCCGGCCTGACT
Organism: uncultured Prevotellaceae bacterium; assembly: GCA_900318555.1. Taxonomy (GTDB): domain Bacteria; phylum Bacteroidota; class Bacteroidia; order Bacteroidales; family Bacteroidaceae; genus Prevotella. The sequence continues at coordinate 28,445 of ONKX01000020.1, forward strand.
CATGATATTGTAGGGCGGCCTCTTTCGAGATCTTTACCATTTTTTATTATATAAGTTATGTTGTTTAGAATTCAGTAAACGATAGAGGCATTAGCTGTTTTATGCTATCCAGAACATATACACAGCGCTGACCATAAAGAAGTATACGAATGGGATGCTGAAAGCGAGTTTCAGTCTCAATCAATACTTGTCGGCAGGTACCGCAGGGACTAACCGGCTCATTGGTAAACTCTCCCTCTCTGCTGCGGGCAGCAATGGCCAACATAACGACAGGCTGGTCCGGATATTGTGCACCAGCTGCAAAAATAGCTGAACGTTCAGCGCATATCCCAGCCGGAAAAGCAGCATTTTCCTGATTACATCCAATGAAAGTCACTCCGTTCTGTAGTTTTAATGCAGCTCCTACATGAAAGAGAGAATAAGGACTGTAGGAACGGTTTGTGCCTTCAATGGCTTGTTCTATCAACGAACGCTCTTCGGGTGTCAGTTCATCCATTTGAGCTTCCCAAATATGGGGTTTTACCTCTATTTCCTTCATAATCTTTCAATTTTTGTTGCAAATTTAATTATTTTTCTCTACTTTTGCAAAATAATTCAGATTTTTATTCATGAAACGAACAATATTTTCACTTTTCAGCCTGTTTTTGGTGCTCCAAACGGCTCTTTCACAGTCAATGTCTTGGAATCAGCGCTATCAGGATTATTTCAATCTATACAAGGACATTGCTATTGAACAAATGCAGAAATATCATATTCCTGCAAGTATAACGTTGGCTCAGGGTGTACTTGAGTCTGGAGCAGGAAGAAGCGAACTGGCCACCAGAGGCAACAATCATTTTGGCATCAAGTGTAATGGATGGACGGGGCGTAAAATTTACCATGACGACGACGAGCGTAACGAATGCTTCCGTGCATACGATAATGTTTATGAGAGTTTCAAAGACCATTCGGTATTCCTGACTACTAGCAAACGCTATAGCAGTCTTTTCCGATTGGAACTGACCGACTATAAAGGGTGGGCAAAAGGGCTGAAGGCCTGTGGTTATGCTACAAGTCCAACTTATGCTACAAAACTGATAGAGATTATCCAGCTCTATAAATTATATCAATTTGATACAGCCAAAGAATATGATAAATTCCAAGCTCAGCAGGTTAAAAATGGTGACCTTCGTCATATCTATTTCTTTAACAAGAACTATTATTTGAAAGCCCGTAAAGGTGATACTTTCCGTAGCATAGCAGAAGATGTGGACATCTCCTATCGTAAACTTGCTAAATATAACGAACGCAATAAAAATGACAAATTGGAAGAGGGAGAAATTGTTTGGTTAAAGAAGAAACGTAGCAAAGCTCCAAAGGACTATAAGGGTCGCATGCATTATGTTAAGAATGGAGAGTCAATGTACTCTATCTCACAGCTTTACGGAATAAAGTTAAAGAAACTATATAAGCTAAACAACCTTCCTCCGACCTATCAGATTCGGGTAGGTGAAGCATTAAGACTAAGGTAGTCAGTCTTTCAGAAGATTGTTGAGAAAATTATCCAAATCGCTGTCGAGGTCTTTCATCAGTTCTTCGTCAATGATGACAATGTCGTCATCGACCAGATAGAGTTCTTCTACGTTCTCATGGTCTTCGTCTTCCAATACGAAAGAGTAGGGTTTCAGGATTGACATTTCCTCAATCTGTTTCTTTTGTTTGTTCAAGGCATTACGGAGCACTGTGCCCACATCGCTGTAAAATGTGTCATCCTTATTGTCAATCCATTGTTCGACGACACAACGGGTAATTTCCTTGTCATCATCATCAAATGCCGTCAATTCACCGGATTCTTGACTGACTCTCAAATGAATGTCTGTCAGTTGACTGGCCTCTTCCATTGGCGGGAATTTGTCGGCTACTTTGCGTAATGCTCGCTCCACTTGTTGAAGCGTTTGTTCGTTTGCTTTCATCTTTTTATGCTTTTGTCGTCGCAAAAGTAGGAAAAAAAAGCAGAAAATGCAAACGTTTTCGAGTTTTTTTCAAAAAAACTAATATAATTACATCTTTAATTCATATTTTTGTCGTACCTTTGCAATTGCAAACATGAGATTGCAAAACTAATGAGTACTAAAATAAGTCATTCGGGGGTTATAGAACGTGTTGAAAAGGATAAGGTGCAAGTGCGCATTGTCCAAACGTCAGCTTGTGCTGCCTGTAAAGTAGCCGGATACTGTAATGCATCAGAGTCAAAAGAAAAGTTGATTGATGTGTTTTGTGCTAATAGTGCTGCTTACGAACCAGGGCAGCATGTGGTGGTAAACGCCTCTGGTAGTGTTGCTGCACGGGCCTTACTATGGGGATTCGGACTCCCGTTTATAGTTCTTATTGCTGTGCTGATAGTTGTATTGTTGCTGACGTCTAATGAAGGGCTTGCCGCGTTATGTGCTTTGGCTGCTCTTATTCCATACTATTTCGTGTTGTGGCTGATGCGCGATCGAATGCGCCAACAGCTTAACTTTTGGATAGAATAAACATATTAAAACAAATAATAAAAAACTAGTAACTTTATGAATTTCATTTTGATTGCAGTATTAGTGCTGGGCGCCATCGGACTGATTGCCGCCCTCGTGCTGTATGTCTGCTCCAAGAAGTTCTACGTCTACGAAGACCCACGCATAGCTCAGGTTACTGAGCAACTGCCGGGTGCCAACTGCGGTGGATGTGGCTTCGCTGGATGTGGCGGCTTGGCTGATGCCCTTGTTAAGGGTGCCGATGCAGGCAGTCTAGAGGGATTAATGTGTCCTGTGGGCGGACAAGAAGTGATGGGTAAGGTGGCCGACCTTTTAGGAATGGCCATTGCCAACGGTGAACCGATGGTTGCCGTAGTACGTTGTAACGGAACCTGCGAGATGCGTCCGAAGATTGCCGAGTACAGCGGTTTGCGTACCTGTGCTGCCATGAACTCTTGTGGTGCTGGCGAGACGGCTTGCGGATTCGGTTGTCTGGGTTGTGGTGACTGTGTCGCTGCTTGTCAGTTTGATGCCATTCACATGAATCCTGAAACCGGACTTCCCGAAGTTGATGAAGAGAAGTGTGTGGCTTGTGGCACTTGTGTCAAGGCTTGCCCACGTCACATCATCGAGCTTCGCAAGAAGGGACCAAAGGGACGCAAGGTGTTTGTGTCATGTGTTAATAAGGACAAGGGACCTGCAGCCATGAAGGCTTGTAAGGCTGCTTGCATCGGTTGCGGCAAGTGTGAGAAGGAATGCCAGTTTGGTGCCATCACCATTGAGAACAACGTTTCGTACATTGACTTCAACAAGTGTCGTTTATGCCGTAAGTGCGTAGCTGTTTGTCCTACCAAAGCGATCCACGCTGTTAACTTCCCGGCACCCAAACCGAAACCGGAAGCATCAGCTGAAACTAACGAAAAGAAGGAGGAACAAGCATGAAGATAAAGACATTTAGTATTGGTGGTGTACACCCCGAAGAGAACAAGCTCACCCATGATGCAGTAACACAGGTTGCTGCCCTGCCTAAACAGGCTATATTCCCATTGGGACAACATATAGGCGCACCTGCCAAGCCCGTTGTCGTCAAGGGTGACAAGGTGAAGGTGGGTACGATGATTGCCGAGGCTGGTGGTTTTGTGTCAGCTCCCATTTATTCATCGGTTAGTGGTACCGTTTTCAAGATTGACACTGCTATCGATGCTACCGGTTATCGTAAGCCCGTTATTATTATTAATGTGGAAGGCGACGAGTGGGAAGAGAGCATCGACCGCTCCGACAAGTTGGAACTGGTGAAAGACCATCCTGAACTGACTCCAGAAGAGATTGTTAACCGTATCAAGACCGCTGGTGTCGTTGGTATGGGTGGTGCCTGTTTCCCCACCTTCATCAAGCTCTGTCCGCCACCAACAGTGAAGGCTGAGTGTGTGATTATCAACGCCGTTGAGTGCGAGCCGTATATTACTGCCGACTTCCGTCTGATGATGGAACATGCCGACGAGATTCTTGTGGGTTTGGAACTGCTGATGAAGGGCGCAAAGGTCACCAAAGGCTATATCGGCATTGAGACCAATAAGATGCCCGCCATCGAGCTTTTGACGAAAAAGTGTGCTGAGGTGTTCGGCACCTCAGAATACAGCGTCGAGGTCGTGCCCCTGAAACAACGCTATCCGCAGGGTGGTGAAAAGCAACTCGTGGATGCAGTCATCAATCGTCAGGTGCCGGCACCTCCTGCTATTCCTGTCAACGTTGGTGCCATCGTGCAGAACGTAGGAACGGCCTTTGCCGTTTATGAGGCATGTATGAAAAACAAGCCCCTCTTCGAGCGCTATACCACCGTTACGGGTAAGAAGTTAGCTAATCCTGGCAACTTCCTTGTTCGTATGGGTACACCGATGAAAGACCTCATCGAGGCCTGTGGCGGTATGCCCGAGGGTGACAACAAACTGTTGGCTGGTGGCCCAATGATGGGTAAGGCGCTGACATCAACTGAAGTGCCCATTTGCAAGGGTACTAACTCGGTGACCATCATCTCTGGCGAGGAGGCTTTCCGCAAAGAGCCTAACCCCTGTATCCGCTGTGCCAAGTGCGTCAGCGCTTGTCCAATGGGCTTGGAGCCCTACTTGTTGGCAAAACTTGCTGCCGTTCAGAATTGGGAGCGTGCCGAGCATGAGGAAGTCGTCAGCTGTATCGAGTGTGGCTCGTGCCAGTTCACGTGTCCCGCCCATCGTCCGCTGCTCGACAATATCCGCCAAGCTAAGGCTACCGTCATGGGAATTATCCGTGCCCGTGCAGCTGCTGCTCAGAAAAAGTAATAATATAAAAAGGTAAAAATACAATGGGAAAATTAATTGTATCACTATCGCCTCACGCACACGGAACTGACACCGTTGAGAAAAATATGTACGGGGTCATCATAGCCCTCATACCTGCTTTGCTCGTGTCGTTCTATTTCTTCGGCATTGGCTCGGCCATTGTCTGTGCTACGAGTGTTGCGGCCTGCGTCTTCTTCGAGTGGGCCATTAATAAGTTTATGATGAAGAACGAGCGCACGACCGTTTGCGACGGCTCAGCTATCCTGACTGGTTTGCTGCTCGGTTTCAACCTCCCCAGCAACCTCCCCATCTGGATTATCATTATCGGTGCGTTGTTCGCCATTGGTGTGGCCAAGATGACGTTTGGAGGCCTGGGCAATAATCTCTTCAATCCCGCATTGGTGGGTCGTGCAGCCCTGTTGGTTGCTTTCCCTGCCCAGATGACTACTTGGCCGAAGGTTGGTCAGCTTACAAGTTATCTCGATGCTGAAACGGGTGCTACACCTCTTTATATTATGAAGGAAGCCATCAAGCACGGTGATGCCTCTATTCTCGACCAGCTGCCCTCATCGCTTGACCTCTTCCTAGGTAACCATCCCGACGGTGCAGGCGCTATGGGTGAGATTTGTGCGTTGGCATTGTTGTTGGGTCTGGCCTACATGCTTTGGAAGAAGATCATTACATGGCACATTCCCGTCTCGATCATCGCTACGGTATTCATCCTTGCTGCCCTGATGCACTTGGCTAATCCCGCCTATGCCGACCCGTTTGCAGTCATCTTCTCTGGTGGTCTGATGCTCGGTGCCATCTTCATGGCAACCGACTACGTGACGAGCCCGATGACCGCCAAGGGACAGCTCATCTACGGTGTTGCCATCGGTGTGCTGACCGTCGTCATCCGCAACTGGGGAGCCTATCCCGAGGGTATGTCGTTCGCCATTCTTATCATGAACGCATTCACGCCTCTTATTAACACTTATGTCAAACCAAAACGTTTCGGGGAGGTCGCAAAATGAAGAAACTTGAATCATCTTTAATGAATATGGTGCTGGTACTGACGTTGGTAGCAGTCATCATGGGTGGCATCCTCGCGTTTGTGAACCATCTCACCGAGGGCCCCATTGCTGAACAGAAAGAAAAGGCTCTGGCCGACGGCATCAAGGCTGTCATGGCATGCAACGACCTCAAGGTGGCAAAGACCGACGAGGTAAAGCAGAACGACGCCAAGGGCAAGGAAATGACGTTCACCATCTATCAGATTCAGGACGCTCAAGGTAAGGACCTCGGTGCCGCTGTCGAGAGCACTACGATGGGCTTCGGTGGCGATCTGAAAGTCCTTGTCGGTTTCGACCCCGAGGGGAAAATCTTGGGCTATACGCTACTCGAACATGCTGAGACGCCGGGCTTGGGTGCCAAAGCCGATAAATGGTTCCAGAAGGACCAAAAGGGCGACATCATCGGTAAAGATCCTAAGGAGCCGCTGACCGTTTCGAAGGACGGTGGTCAGGTGGATGCCATCACGGCCTCGACCATTACCAGCCGTGCCTTCCTCTTGGCTATCAACAACGCTTATAACGCCTACAAGACGACGCCCGTCGACGGCGAGACCGGAGCAACGAAACAAGAATAATGTCTCGTTATACCGAAATAACGAAATAACGAAAATTACTATGAATTATATAAGTATCATCAAGAATGGTATCGTCAAGGAGAACCCCACGTTCGTCCTGATGCTCGGTATGTGTCCCACGCTGGCCACTACCACCTCTGCCATGAACGGTATGTCAATGGGATTGGCAACGATGGCCGTGCTCATCTGCACCAACGTTGTGATTTCGTGCCTGAAGAGCGTTACCCCCGACAAGGTGCGCATCCCCGTATTCATTGTGGTCATTGCCGCCTTTGTGACGATGTTGCAACTGGTCATCAAGGCCTATCTGCCTGACATCGATGCCGCGTTAGGACTGTTCATTCCCCTGATTGTCGTAAACTGCATCATCCTCGGACGTGCCGAGGGTTTTGCTAGCAAGAATTCTCCCGTTGCCTCGCTGTTCGACGGCATTGGCATCGGACTGGGCTTCACCCTCGGTCTGACGTTGCTGGGCATCTGCCGCGAGGTGTTGGGTTCCGGTTCCGTTTTCGGCTTCACGCTGTTGCCCGAGACCTACAACATCCTGCTCTTCGTGCTCCCTCCGGGTGCATTCATCATGTTGGGATTCCTCATTGCGATTGTCAACAAGTTAAGGTCGTAATAACGATATAACGTAATACCGAATAGATTATGGAATATATTTTGATTTTCATTAGCGCGATATTCGTCAACAATATCATCCTGTCGCAGTTCCTCGGCATTTGTCCGTTCCTCGGCGTGTCGAAGAAGGTCGATACCTCACTCGGTATGTCCGCCGCTGTGGCATTCGTGCTGACGTTGGCCACCATCGTTACATGGTTGGTACAAACTTACGTGTTGGAGCCCAACGGACTGCAATATCTGCAGACCATTGCCTTCATCCTCGTCATTGCCTCGCTGGTGCAGATGGTTGAGATTATCCTCAAGAAGGTGTCACCCGCACTCTATCAGGCACTCGGCATCTTCCTGCCGCTCATCACCACCAACTGCGCCGTGCTCGGTGTGGCTATTTTGGTTATCCAAAAAGACTTCAACCTGCTACAGTCAGTCGTTTATGCCTTCTCAACGGCCATCGGCTTCGGACTGGCACTGACCGTCTTTGCCGGAATGCGCGAACAGTTGGAATTGGTAAAGATTCCGAAGGGCATGCAGGGTATGGCCATCGTCATGCTCTCCGCCGGATTGCTCTCGCTGGCCTTCATGGGCTTCTCGGGCGTCGACGGCGGATTGAAGGTTCTCTTCGGTCTCGACTGATTCCTCTCAGATAATACCATTCTCCGCTTTGGTGGAGTGTGGCGTTGCAATCCATTTTACCGGCACTAAACTCAGACTTTACCGCCACTAAAGTCGAGGTTTTGTGCCGGTAAAGTGTTGTTGTCAAACATTATCCTCAAAAATTTGGCAGTTTAGTCGAAAAATATTACCTTTGCAGGCGTTTTATGCATGGGAATGAAAAGTTTTACATTTTTCATACTATGGATGTTGTCATTATGTGCTGTGGCACAAACGGACACTATTACCAGCCGGATACACCAGTTGGACGAGGTTACCGTCACTGAGTCCCGACGCCAGCACACGCTGACGAGTACGGCTCCGATACGCCTGCTGGATCGTGGAGACATGCTGACGATGGGTGTCACCGATATGGCCGATGCCCTTCACCGTCTGCCTGGCATCACCCTTCGCGACTATGGTGGGGCAGGGGGCATGAAGACGGTGTCGGTACGTGGTTTCAGCGCCAAACATACCGGCGTCAGTTACGACGGCGTCATGATCTCCGAGTGTCAGAGTGGTGAAATCGACCTGAGCCGCTATTCGCTGGACAACGTGGAACACCTGATGCTGACCGTTGGCGACAACGACGACATCTTCATCCACGCACGTCAGGCTTCATCACCCGCCATACTTCATATCCAGACGCTGCGAATGCCTGATAACGACCTCAAACCCCACCTGACGACGCAAATCAAAGCCGGCTCCTTCGGCTATGTCAGCCCCTTTGTGCGTTATCATCAGAACATCTCCGACCGTTTCGGCATCAGCGTCGTTGGCGAATACACCTATGCCGAAAACGACTATCCCTACGACATCAAGAACGGCACCGTCATCCAGCACGACCGCCGTACCCACAACTGCATGAACCAGGGTCACGCGGAATTAGACTTCATCTATCATATAAATAAGGTGAACACGCTGACGGGCAAGCTTTACTACTACGACAACGACCGCCAGTTGCCCGGACAAGTACACTATTATACCAACGTGAGCGGTGAGTCGTTGCGCGACCGCAATGCCTTCGGACAGTTACTCTATCAGACACGCTGGGGTGACCAGTTGTCGATGAAGGTCCACGCGAAATACAATTGGAATGCCTCTGTCTATCAGGACGTTCTAGCACCTAATGCAGCCAACGATGCTAGCTACTGGCAACGTGAATATTACGCTTCGGCAGCTTTGCTGTATGTTCCCACTGAGTGTCTGGCCTTCGACTATTCCGCCGACTACAGCTACAACAATCTCAACGGCTCGTCGTGGCGCACAATCGTTGGCAAGCCCTACCGTCACACCGTGCTGCAGTCCGCCACTGCCAAGTACCACACCCGGCGCCTGACCCTGACAGGACGTCTGCTGTATTCACTCTACCTGAACGACAACACCGAGGGGACCAGTGCCCGTAACATGCGCCGGCTGTCACCCTCCGTCTCGCTTTCCTACAAAGTCCTGTCCGACCGCGATCTCTTTGTCCGCACATCCTATAAGAACATCTTCCGTTCACCCACGTTCAACGAGAGCTACTATTTCCACTACGGCAGTTCCGACCTCCTGCCCGAGAGCACCGACCAGTTGAATCTGGGCGCAACATATCAATACCACACGTCGGCCTTCACCCTTCAGACATCGCTCGACGGCTATTACAACAGGGTGAAAGACATGATTGTTGCCGTGCCGTTCAACATGTTCGTCTGGACCTGCATCAACGTCGGAAAGGTACGCGTCTTAGGTGCTGAGGCGACCGCAAGGGCCGACTACGCCCTCAACGACCGTCATCACCTCCTGCTGACCGGCAATTACAGCTACCAGCAGGCCGAGGACCGCACCAACGACCAGTCGCCCTATTATGGCAATCAGATTGCCTACGTTCCCCGCCATACGGGCAGCATCTCCGTGGGCTGGGAGAATCCCTGGGTGAGTCTCTCGCTCCACGGTTCGGGGGTAAGCAGTCGCTGGGCCAACAACCAGCACTACGACGACACCCTGATTGACGGCTATTGGGATACGGGCATTACCGCGTGGCACACCTTCCGCTGGGGAAACCAGTCTCTGGAAGCCCGCTTTGACCTCAAAAACATCTTCGACCGTCAGTATGAGATCGTGCGTTTCTATCCCATGCCCGGCCGCAGCTGGCAGTTATCAGTGAAATATCAAATATAATTCATTAACATATTAAATGATTAACAACATGAAAAAGTATCTTTTAAGTTTCGCCGTGGCGATGATGGGCGCAGCCTTCCTCACGGCATGTACGAATGATGACAACAACTCAAATTCCGGTGGGAGTGCATATCTTTCCACCAGTGGTGCACTGATCATCAACAACGGCAGTGTCAGTTCCGGTATCGACGGAAGCCTGACCTTCCTGGACCTCAGCACGAATCCCGCCGGCGTCCAGCAGAACGTCTATAAGACTGCCAATGGCATGAGCCTCGGTGGTACACCTAACGACGTCATCGTCCATGGCGACAAAATCTATATCGCCGGTTGCGACGAGAATACCGTCTTCGTGCTCAATAAGAAGACCTTCAAGCAGATTACTCGCATCAGCACTACCGATGCTCTGGGTACTGCCGAGGGTATCAACCCCCGCCACCTGATAGGCTATGCCGACAAGGTGTATGTGACAACCTACGGAGGCTATGTGGCCGTTGTCGACACCACATCGTTATCCATCACCAACAAGTATAAGGTCGGTTCTGCTCCTGAGGGTATGACCTTAGGTGGAAGCGAAACGGAACTCTATCTCTATGTTGCCAACAGCGACTACGGCATGGGCAATGGCTCCATCAGCATCATTAATCTCAAAGACGGAAGTATCACCGAATTCAAGAACGAGATGATTCACAATCCGCAGGAAGTGGCCGTTGCCTGGAATTCTTTAAACAACAGTAGCGACATCTACGTGCTCGACTGGGGTACTTACAACGAGGACTGGACGCAGCAGCTCAATGCCGGTGTCTATAGAATCAGCGGCAACACTGTCACGAAGGTCGTTCCTGATGCTACAGGTATGGCTACCTACGGCTACACCATCATTACCTACAACTATCCCTGGGGTGCCAAAGAGCCCACTTTCAGCTACTACAACATCAACTACAATCAGCTGAGCTCCATCAAATTCGTCGGCGGTAATCCCATTCAGAGTCCTTCCGCCATAGCCATCGACCCCAATACGGGCTATATCTTTATCGCAACTCGTGACATGGATCCCGATACGGGTTATCCCAGCTATACCACGCCGGGCTATGTCAACATCTACGATCCTGCATTTAATTTCTATGGCACGACTTCGTACGCTACCGGTGTTGAGCCTCATGCCATCGCATTTTCTTACGAAGTGAAGATAGTAAATAATTAATGAAACAGATCTTAGGAGCATTCCTCCTCATCGTGTCACTGCTGTCCTGTGGTGGGCGTCAAAGCTCACCACAGGCTGGTGGCGATACCCTCCAGCTGAAGTATGCCTCGCTACTCACCATCGTGCGCCACGACGGCTATACCGAGGCGGTCATCCGCAACCCGTGGAAAGAGGGTAGGGTGCTCCATTCCTATCTGCTCGTACCCCGCGGACAGGCCCTGCCCGACAACATGCCACACGGCTCCGTCGTCCGTACCCCCGTCCTGCATGCTGCGGTGTTCACCACCGTCCATTGCTCACTGCTCACAACGCTCGGGCTTGGCGAGCGCATCGCCGCCATTGCCGATTTGAAGTACATCAAGATTCCTTACGTACAGCAGCGTGTGCGCGAAGGCCATATCGCCGACTGTGGTGGCGGCATGAATCCCACCGTCGAGCGCATCATCGACGTCAAGCCCGACGTCATCATGCTCTCGCCCTTCGAGAATAGTGGCGGCTACGGCAAACTCGAGGATATCGACATCCCGCTCGTAGAATGTGCAGAATATATGGAACCGTCGCCACTGGCCCGTGCCGAGTGGATGAAGTTCTACGGACTGCTCTTCGGCGAATACGACAAGGCCGACAGCCTCTTTCAGGTTGTAGATCAACACTATCAGACGCTGAAGGCTCAGGCCGCAAAGGCCGGCAAAGGCCGCGAGGCACTCATCGACAAGATGGTCGGTTCCGTGTGGTACGTCCCCAGTGGCCATAGCACGCTCGGTCAGATGGTTCGCGATGCCAATGGCCGCTATCCGTGGGCTTCCGACGATCATAGCGGCTCGCTGTCATTGCCTTTCGAGACCGTCCTGGAACAGGGTGGGGAAGCCGACGTGTGGTTCTACCGCTATTCCTCCGACCACCCTACCAACTACCGCGAATTGCTCAGCGAACACCGTGGCTACGACCAGTTGAAAGCCTGTCGCCAGCGTCAGGTCTATGCCTGCAATGTCGAACAGACGCTGTTCTACGAGGAGACGCCCTTCCGTCCCGACTATCTTCTGTCCGACTTCATCCTCCTGCTGCATCCCGACCTGCAGTCCGACGCTTCTCTACGTTATTTCACCCTGCTCGATGAATAAAGGCGCCACATATTGCATCCTCCTCGCAGTGCTCATCGCATTGCTCTTCGTCCTCAACATCCTTGTGGGCTCCGTGTCCATTCCTGCCGACGACGTCGTGCGCATCCTCTTGGGTGACGACGAAGCCGTCAAGCCCTCGTGGCGATTCATCATCCTACAGTCGCGACTGCCGCAGGCCCTCACAGCCCTGCTCGCGGGCAGTGCACTGGCCGTCAGCGGACTCATGCTCCAGACGGCCTTCCGCAATCCCCTTGCAGGCCCCAGTGTCTTTGGTATCAACAGCGGTGCCGGACTCGGTGTCGCCCTGGTTATGCTCTGGCTCGGGGGCAGCTTCTCGGCGGGCAGCGTCTCTGTCACAGGCTTTGTCGCCGTCCTTGCCGCCGCCTTCGTGGGTGCCATGGCCGTCATGCTGCTCATCTTCCTCTTTTCCACCATGGTGCGCAATAGCGTCATGCTCCTCATCATCGGCATCATGATAGGCTACATCTCCAATTCCGCCGTCTCGCTGCTCAATTTCTTTGCCACCGACGAAGGCGTGCGTTCCTACATGGTTTGGGGCATGGGCTCCTTCAGCGGCGTCTCCACCCAGATGCTGCCATGGTTCTCGCTGGTCACCGTCGCGGCACTCTTCGCAGCCCTGCTGCTCATCAAACCCCTTAACGCCCTCATGCTCGGCGACCGCTATGCCGAGAACCTCGGCGTCAACATCATCCGCGTCCGTAACTGGCTCCTCGTCATCACCGGACTGCTCACCGCCATCGTCACCGCCTTCTGCGGTCCCGTGGCATTCATCGGACTTGCCGTGCCACATATCGCACGCCTGCTGTTCCATACCGACAACCATCGTCTCCTCATGCCTGCCACCATGCTCACCGGCGCCGTCGTTGCCCTGTTGTGCAACGTCCTGTGCTTCCTCCCCGGCACCCTTGGCGTCATCCCCCTCAACGCCGTCACACCCCTCATCGGTGCCCCCGTCATCATCTACGTCATCCTCCGCGGCCGCCAAACGTCAAACCGATAAAGTCAGCAATTCCTGAGCGTTTATTGGAAAGGGAATATGATAAAAAAGGAGCACCCTGCAATGGATGCTCCTTTGTTGATTATAGAGTAGAGGGGGGATTAGTCCTCCCAGTTCTCTTGGCTCTTGCGGATGTAAGTCTTGTAGCGCAGCTGGGCCATTTTCTGAGCCTCGGCGAACAGCTCCTCAGCCTCGTTAGGATAAGCCTTCTTAACAGAGAGGTAACGAACCTCACCGAGCAGGAAGTCGTGGAAGTTCTCCCAGTTAGGCTCCTTAGAGTCG
>ONKX01000047.1 GCA_900318555.1 uncultured Prevotellaceae bacterium
TTCTCGATTATGAAAACAAAGAAAATACAGATTTTGAAAGAGGTCGTTAGGGACGTCTTGATTGTGTTGGGGTTGGCAATGGTGGTTGTTGCACCGATTGCTTTTGTGTTATTTATGATGTGGGTTCAACAGATTATTTGTATGTAGTATGGAAAGACTAGACTTTATTCAGAAGACAGTGATTACCCTTTTAGGTAGTGATGTGAATATGACCAACGATGAAATATTCAAGAGGGCATGTGACTTAGCTGACTACATCTATGGTAAACAGGAGATAAAGCCCGTTACCATGAATCAGGTCAGATTCCCTAACCCAGTTTGGAAGGACTATGAACTTATCCGCTTGTATAGAGCTCTGGATTGGTACGACACAGAGGAATGTAAAAAGAAAAATGCTCGTATGCGTGAAATAGGCTCTAATAGACACTATGGCAAAAGTGGATATTCGGAAAGAATGGGTTCAGTAGCGTATGATGCAAAGCTTATAACTGTAGGTGATTTAGTTTACATTGGGTCTAAAGGTTTCCTCAGATTGAAAAACGTAGGGCCCAAACTTAAAAAAGCTGTAAGCGTTTGTCTCGAAAAATTGTATGATATAAAAGAGTGGTGACTATGGCAAAGAATAAAAATCTCGCTGAGATTATCGCTACCTTCCTTAACTTCCGAAACCATAAGTTTTGGGTGTTCGCGGATTGGGAAAAGGAGATGGGAAGGAAAGGATGAAATTCACGCGTGGTAGACCACGCATATTGTTTAACAATTTAAATACTTTATTATTATGATTGAAAAAATGATTGTGAAGGTGGTAGGAAACTACTCCGAGAATGATTGGCAGAACAACCGTACTGGTGAAAAGAAGCTGATCAAGTCTATTCAGGTTGTCCTGAAAAACGGACGCGAGGGCTATGTAGCCGAGGCATCCGGCGAACTGGCGGAAAAAATCCGCGACATGAAGCTTAAGGTTGACACTCCGGTGTTGGTGAACCTCTCTTTTGACTATCAAGAAGTGACGAAGGATAACGTGGTGCGTTACTTCCAGCGTGTACGTATTGAAGATTTAATTCCTCTTGCTTTCTAACTATGCCGAGATTGTATTTAACAAAAGCGCAGCGGAGCCATTTGGTGCAAAAGTACTCAATATCTGCTGCCACGATGAGCGAAATAGTTCATTTCAGAAGGCCGACATGCCAGAAACATGCCGAAATAGCCAGCTATGCAGTGAATGAACTTGGAGCAAGACTTATCGACGATTAAAATAAAAGAGCATGATGAAAGAACAGCTTAAAAAACAGGACATGGTGGTCGGCAAACAGTATAAGGGCTACGCATGGAGAAATGAATACGGAGAGTTTTTCTTCCGACCGTCTGCCGTCGGCTCTCGGGCTGGTCAGAAAATGAAGATCTGTGAGGAGAATGACTATTCGCTTAGCACGACGAAGGAGTTGGTGCTGGTGTATATCAGGATACCGCGTTGCCAGGGTGGGGCAACGGCCTACATCAAGGCTCTCACAGGCGTAGTAAACAAACTTATAGCAGCTTTTATGAGGTATGAAATTTGACGTATATTTTGCACAACAGACTCGGGATGGTTTGAAACCAGGAACCATCCCCGAGCCTATGGAATGGAGCGACATCAAGAAGCAGATTCTGGAAAACAAGAACTGGCAAGAGCGAATTGACGAATACCGCGCAGGCGGTTGTGAGGACAAGGAGCTGAAGACAGGTCTTCCTTCTATTAATTACGTTGGTCGTAGCATCCGGGGCAGAGCCAAGGATGCTATGATCCCGACGCAATTGTTTATGATTGACATTGACCACGTTCCCGTTGAGGAATGCCGTGCGGCATGGGATACGATGACGATGAAGGTGGATTATGACTGGATAGTGGATAACGTCATATTGGCGCATATCAGCCCTTCCGGTGGAATCCATATCATCTTCAAGTCGCAGGGCTATGAGACGATTGAAGAGAACATGGCGGCAGTTGACGAGATTTTTAATTTTAACGAATATGGAGATTATGACACGGCAGTCAAAGACTTTTCGCGGGTGTCGTTTGCTTTCAAAGCTGACGAGATTCTGTTCGAAAGTGCGCGGCTGCTCATGGATACGGAGCAGGATTTTGGCACGTCGCTGGTTAACCACGACTTCAAGGAGAACGACGATGAAAGTGGTGACCAGTCAACGAAAACGAAAGCGAAGACGAAAACAGCGCGCACGATAAGTGCGAATGTACCCACCTTATCTGAAGAGGAAATAAAGAAGTATGAGCAGATGGAGTTCCGCGGCACGCCACTGATCAACATCGTGAACCGGTGGGTGGAGAAACGCGGCACGCCGGACGAGGGCGAGGTGCATAACTACTACAACGAGATGATAAAATATTTCCGTAACATCACCTCGAACAATAAGAAGTGGTTGTTTGCCATCCTGCCGAAATTCGGACATTCGGACGAAGAGTGTTGGAGCCAGATTGTCAGTATCACAAAGGCCAACACGCTTTCACGTATCGACCGCGAGTTTTTCTTCTTTCTGAAGGATAACGGGTTCTATGTGGCAAAGGAGAGTGAGGCCAACGCACTGAAGGAGTACATGATGTCGGACGTAGTGAAAGATGACATGGGAATGCCGACGCTGCCGCCTGTGTTCCGCGAGTTCGTGAAGTCGGCACCGAAGGACTTCCACTTGTCGGTTATCAATGCGCTGATGGCGATATTGGGTTTCCTCTCTACTTACGTGAAGGCGAAATATCCGTATGATGACCGGTGGCATACGTGTTCGTTCTTTTCTATCATCTATGCGCCTGCGGGAACAGGTAAGGGTTTCGTCGAAAGACTGTTGGACAAACTGATGGACTATGTCACGTTGCGCGATGCGGTGCAGTCGATGAGAGAGAACATCTACTTGCGTATTATCTCGAAGAAGGGTGCTAACGACAAGGCACCGGATCTGCCGCATACCTCATTGCGTGTCATCCCTTCTAAGAATTCTGAGGCGGAGTTTCTGACGAAGCAGCAGAATAACCATGGGGCTCACATGTTTACGTATGCCGCCGAGATGGACGAATGGGCGAAGGGCGAAAAGGCTGCTGGCGGCAACAAGAGCGACATGATTCGTGTGGCGTGGGACAATGGTGAGTACGGTCAGCAGTTTAAGTCGGCTAATACCTTCCGAGGAAAAGTGAGGTTGTACTGGAACGTGCTGATTACGGGTACGATGGCGCAGGTGAACAACTACTTCAAGAACGTGGAGAACGGTCTTGTAACGCGTTGCTGTTATACCACCATCGAGAATCAGGAGTTCCAGCTTGCCACCATCTGGAAGCCGATACCAGCCAAAGGTCTAGAGACTATTCATAAATACTGCAAGCGTTGTGATGACAATACTTATATGTCGCCCTGCACGGTGGACTTGGATGAAGCCCAGATGTTGAGTGACGACGAGTTTGACAAGCAGGTGGATTGGCATTTTCAGTTCAGGGAAAAGCAGGAGGTTGATATGTCGTGGATTATGCCCACGATTGAGAAGTTCCAGAAGGAGCAATGTGACCATGCGGCATTGGCTTACGACAAAGCGCGTGACACGTTCCGCAGGCGTGTTGGTGTTCGTGGCTTCCGACTGGCGCTGCTATGTACGACGCTCTATCAGACGGTAGGTGCGAGAGAACGGAAGATTATCTGTAATTTCGTGGATTGGTGGATGCATCAGGACATTGAGTGTACCTTGCAGCTATGGGGCAAGAAGTACAATGATGTTGTTGACAACGCCAATCAGGCAAACATTTCGCAGCGTAATGTGTTCAAGCAGCTGAAGGATGAATTCACGAAGGATGACCTGTATGTCGTGTGTAAGCGTGAAGGTATCAAGACAAAGTTAGACCAGATACTTTGGCAATGGAAGAACGGAAAACATATTGAGGTGATTGTTAAAAACAAGCGATATCGTAAAATTCAGAAAGATGAGAAGTAATAAGTTTATAGAATCTGTTATTAAGGCGGTCAATCCGCTGGAACTCCCCCAAAAGGATGGGACGTCATACGTATTCAATACGAGATTGGAGAACTATGTGTTTTTCATGGATAAGTGCTTTGAGGTAGCCCCCAAAGGGTATATGGACTTATTGGTTATTCTTGTGGAGTTGTACGGCTGGAGATTTTCGAAAGCCCTCAACTTCTACAACGACAAACTAAAGAAAGTCATGGGTAATCGTATCTCTATGTTTAAATTGGGCGAGGGTAAGTCGAAGATTTTCTACCGTAAGCTCATCATCTGCCTGCACAACCAGTTCAAGACAGACTTCGACCTTGACGCGTTTGAGAAGGCATGGGAGATACACAAACAGCATGTACAATCAAAGATATTAAACGTAACTGATTATGAACAAAGAAAGAAAACAAAAGCCTAGGGGAATCAGAAACAATAATCCCCTGAACATTGTGCAGACGAAGGACAAATGGCAGGGTCTGCGTGAAAAGCAGTATGACAAGCGGTTCTGTGAGTTTGTGGATATGGCGCACGGCTATCGTGCTGCATTCATCATCCTGAAGAACTACATCAAGAAGCATGGGTGGGTGACCATCGAGCAGATCGTGTCGCACTGGGCACCGAAGAACGAGAACGACACGGCAGTGTACATCTTCGCAGTATGTAACTTCATGGACGTGAAGAAGGACCACGTGATGGACTTCGGGAATATGCCGGATATGCTGATGTTGGCGTCCGCGATGACGGTGGTGGAGAATGGTTCGTACTATAATCCGCAGAAGCTGTATTATGACCTGTGGAGACCGATGTATGAGGGTTATAAAATGGCCTTCGGTTCGCGCAAGAACCTTGCGGCTCTCGAGTATTCGCCCGACCTGCATCACAAAATCCACGATGTGGAGTTCCAGGAACTCCTTGCTCAACGCGTCGCGGATAAGGATATGAGCTGTAAATCAACTAAAATCCCACGTTATAAAGCATAACGTGGGATTTGTTGTCTCTGGGAATAGCCCTAAATAAAGGCGTTCTGAAAGATTTCTCTTTTTTCTCTTTTCTCTTTTTCTGGGCGTGCGCCGGAGAGGGATGGGCGTTGCGCTGTAAACAGCGCGAGCTTACCCCAAAAAATCGGGCGCATCTTTTAGTCAGCTCGTTTTTTCTATTTGCGGTGCTGGTCGAGCTTGTGGAGGAAGTAGTTGAAGGCTTCGAGGCCAACGAGGACCATCAGGGTGGCGGCAGTGGCCAGGATGTACATGCCACCGCCACAGGCAAGACCAATGGCCGCCACGACCCATAGTCCGGCGGCGGTGGTGAGTCCGCTGACCATGTTTTCCTGTTTGCGGAAGATGATGGTTCCGGCACCGATGAAACCGATGCCGCTGACGACCTGTGCCGCGACTCGCGAGACATCCCATCGTGACGTCATGCCGTCCATCGGGACATCGCCGAATCCGTAGGCTGATACGATCATAAACAATGCCGAGCCCAATGCGACGAGGAAATGTGTTCGGAAACCAGCCTCCTTAGCACGGTATTCGCGTTCGAGCCCGATGAGTCCTCCGAGCACGGCTGCAATAAAAATTCGTAGAATTAATTCGTACTCCATAGTTAAATGTTGTTTATTTTGGCTGCAAAGATACGAATTTATTCATAATTATTTTGTATCTTTGCAAAAATTATAACCAAAAACTGTGAGATTATGACGAATTTACTCCTATTCGGATTAGGCATGCAAGAGATTCTCGTCATTGCCTTGATTGTGCTGCTGCTGTTCGGAGGCAAGAAGATTCCCGAGCTCATGAAGGGTCTGGGCAAGGGTGTAAAGAGCTTCAAGGACGGCATGAAGGAAATAGACATGGACGACAAGGAGGACGTTGAACATTGAACATTGAACGTTGAACATTGACGTTGAAAATGCCAACAGCCAATAGCGAACGGCCAATAGCCACTATGACGTTCTGGGACCATTTGGACGTGTTGCGCTCGTCGCTCATCAAGATGGGTGTGGCGGTGGTGGTATTCGCCGTCGCGGCTTTTCTGATGAAGGAAACGTTGTTCAGCGTGGTGTTGGCTCCACGAAGTAGCGATTTCGTGACCTACCGCCTGTTGGGTGTCGAAGAATTCTCGCTGCATTTGATGAACACCGGACTGACGGAGCAGTTTATGATTCACATGCGGACGGCGTTGTATGCGGGTCTGCTGTTGGCTTCACCTTATATACTATATGAGTTGTTCCGCTTTGTGTCGCCAGGGCTCTACCAAAACGAACGTCGCTATGCGGTATGGATCGTGGGGGCGGCCTACGTGATGTTCCTCGTGGGCACACTGGTGAACTACTTCGTAGTATTCCCGCTGACGGTGCGTTTTCTGGGCACTTATCAGGTGTCGCCCGATGTGGCAAACATGCTGACGATACAGTCGTACGTCGACACGCTGTTGGGCATGAGCCTGGTGATGGGCGTGGTGTTCGAACTGCCAGTGGTCTGTGCCTTGCTGGGCCGCATAGGACTGATCAACGCCCAGCTGATGGCCGGCTATCGTCGTCACGCCATTGTGGCCATTCTCGTCGTAGCAGCCATCATCACGCCAACGACCGATGTGTTTACGCTGTTCGTCGTGTCGCTGCCCATCTATCTGCTTTATGAAGTGAGCACTGTGATAGTGCGCTGGGTGCACAAAAACTGACTATTGACAATTGATATTCAGAACTAAACAAATACAGACTATATGTTAAGAACGATTCGAATTACACTGGCCACCGTGATGTTTATCGGCATTACGTGGCTGTTTGTGGACTTCACAGGAACGGCGCTCCACTGGTTTTCGTGGATGCCGAAGCTGCAGGCAATGGAGGCTATACTGGCCTTGAACTTTGCCGTCGTGGCTTTCCTGTTGGTATTGACGCTCGTCTGCGGACGCATCTATTGCTCCGTCATCTGTCCGCTGGGTATCATGCAGGACATCTTCGGATGGCTGGGCAAGAAGCAGAAGAAGAACCGCTACACGTATTCCAAGGAGCTGCAGTGGTTGCGCTATCCGGTGCTCGTGGTGTTCGTCGTCCTGCTGCTGGCAGGCATCGGCACGCTGTTCCAGCTGTTGGCTCCCTACTCTACCTTCGGCCTCATAGCCACCAACGTGCTGCAACCCATATGGATGGCAGGCAACAACGTGCTGGCAAGTATAGCCGAATACTACGACAGCTATGCTTTCTATCACAAGGACGTGTGGTTGCGCGCCCTGCCGTCGCTCATCATCAGCATCGTCGCGCTGGTCATTCTGGCGGTGCTCGCCTGGCGCAACGGCCGTACGTACTGCAACACCATCTGCCCCGTGGGAACCTTCCTGAGTTTCTTCTCGCGCTTCTCGTTCCTAAAGATTCATTTCGACACCGAGAAATGCCGCAATTGTTCGCTGTGCACAAAGAACTGCAAGTCGGCATGCATCGACTTCAAGACGCACACGGTCGATTATAGCCGTTGCGTGGTGTGCGGCAACTGCATCGAGAGCTGTAAGTTTGGGGCGTTGAGTTATTCTAGAAAGTCTAGAGATTCTAGATTATCTAGAGATACTAGAGATACTAGAGATTCTAGTCCTGAGAGCAATGGACGGCGTGCGTTTATGATTTCTTCGGGTTTGCTGGCTACGGCTGCGTTGGCCCAGCAGAAGGACAAGATTATGGATGGCGGTCTGGCAGAAATTGAGGACAAGATAGCCCCTAAACGTCAGACGCCCATCACGCCGCCAGGTTCGCAATCGATGAGGAACTTCGACCAACGCTGCACGGGCTGTCAGCTGTGCATATCGAATTGTCCCAATGACGTGTTGCGACCTTCTGACGACCTGCTGCACCTGATGATGCCTACTATGTCGTACGAACGCGGCTATTGCCGTCCGGAGTGTAACACGTGTTCGGAGGTTTGCCCCGCTGGCGCCATCAAACCCTTGGCCCATGAGCTGAAAGCATCCACCCAGATTGGTCATGCCGTATTCATCAAAAAGAACTGCGTGGCTATCAACGACGGTGTGGAGTGCGGCAACTGTGCACGCCACTGTCCCGTGGGTGCCATCGATATGGTTCCCAGCAACCCCGACGACGAAGAATCTCCCTACATTCCTGCCGTCAACGAGAGTCGCTGTATCGGCTGTGGAGCCTGCGAGTATCTGTGTCCCGCCCGCCCCTTCAGCGCCATCTACGTCGAAGGACACGAAGTGCATAAGGAGATTTAATTTTTCGGAATCACGGAATTTCGGAATTACGGAATAACGGTATAACGACATAACGAAGACGACAATGAAAAAAGATATATCAAGACGCAGTTTTCTAAGGCTGTTAGGTGGTGGTGCCGTGGGCGCTGCTGCCGTGATGGCGGGCTGCAAATCGAAGACGGAGAGCGAAGCCGTCGAGGAATATAAGAAACAGGTGGAGCCCCCCGTGGGCAAGATGACCTACCGTACGAACCCCTTCAATGGCGACAAGGTGTCGCTCTTGGGCTATGGCATGATGCGCCTGCCGTCGAAAACGGAGAATCAGGACGACTACGATCAGGACATGATCAACCGTCAGATAGATTATGCCATCGAGCATGGCGTCAACTACTTCGACACCAGCCCCGTCTATTGTCAGGGTAAGTCGGAAGCCTGCACGGGTATTGCACTGAGTCGCCACAAACGCTCAGAGTATTTCATCGCCACCAAGCTGTCGAACTTCAACCCCGCCCTGCAAAGCCACGAGGCCAGTGTGCAGATGTACCAGAACTCGATGAAGGAATTGCAGACTGACTACATTGACTACTATCTGTTGCATGCAGTCGGTGGCGGCATGAACGAGTTTAACAGCCGCTATGTGGACAATGGCATGATGGACTTCCTGCTGAAAGAACGCGAGGCAGGACGCATCCGCAACCTCGGATTCTCGTTCCACGGCCATCAGAGCGTGTTCGACGAGATATTGGCCATGCACGACAAGTATCACTGGGACTTCGTGCAGATTGAGCTGAACTACCTGGACTGGGACTTCGCCAACGAAATCAGCAACAACAATGTCGATGCACATTATCTCTACGACGAACTCCAGAAGATGGGAATCCCTGCCGTCATCATGGAACCGTTGTTGGGTGGTCGTCTGGCAAACCTGCCACAATATCTTGCCAAGGAATTGAAGCAACGCGACCCAGAGCGCAGCGTCGCTTCGTGGGCCTTCCGATATGCTGGAACCCCTGAAGGCGTGCTCACCGTGCTCAGCGGAATGACGTATATGGAGCATTTGAAGGACAACCTGCTCAGCTATTGTCCGCTAGTTCCCCTGACGGAAGCCGACCAAGAATACCTGGACGAACAGGTGGCTGAACGTATCGTCGGACTCGAAAACATCCCCTGCAACGATTGTAAGTACTGTATGCCCTGTCCTTACGGCATCGACATTCCCGCCATCTTCGTACATTATAATAAATGTAAGAACGACGGCACACTGCCTCGTTTGAAGATGGATGACGAGTATTACAAGCTGCGTCGCAACTACCTCATCGGTCTCGACCGTGCAGTGCCCCGCCTGCGTCAGGCAGACCATTGCATAGGCTGTGGGCAATGCGAACCGCACTGCCCACAGAGTATCAAGATTCCCCGTGAATTGCTGAAAATCAGTCAGTTCGTGGAGGACCTCAAGCAAAACAAGGTCGAAAAAGCCGAAAAGGGCGAGAAGGCTTAGAAGCCTCCACCGCCACCAAAGCCACCGCCGCCGAAGTCAGGGAACGAGGGGGCGGGTTCTTTACCTATCTTAAAGAGCAGCTTCACGAGGGCACGACGGCGCTGCGACCACGTAGGATAGTCGTCGGCACGAAGCACACGAGGGCTCATGCCAGGCATCTGCATGCCACCCTGTTGCATGAAGTCCATCGAACTGGTAGTAATGACGCAGCTCTTGGTCTTGCCGTCAGCCAGCATCCTGTCCGCAATGGCATCAGCACCACCCTCCTTAAACCAACTCTCCATCGTATCGTTTTCGCCTGGCACAAGCTGGATAAATACAGGCATCGTGAACTGACCGTTATTCATGGGCGACATATACCACGCCTCCTGACGTTCTACGTCGTAGCCTGTACGTCCGTGGGGAATATCGCCCTGCGCGGCAAAGTTGAACGGTCCGAAGGGACTGTCGGCAATACTGTATTTGAAGCCTTGGTCTGGCGAGAGATACATGTTGTTGGGGTCTGCAACCCGTGTGCCATCGACTATGAAACAGTATTTGAAGGTCTCGGTGGCAAAATCGTTCATCTGTACGCTCCACACACCAGCGGTATCTTTCTCCATGGGCAGCACGTCAGGCAGAATCTCACATTCCAATTCCACTTTCTGAGCATCGGGAGCCTTGAAACGGAACGTGATGCTTTCCTCAGTATATTCAGGCGAAACGATGGGTTTGGGGAACAAGCGAGCCATCACGTTAGGAGTGAACTGCTGTTCTTTACCCGTAGCAGCAGGAGCAGGCTGACCGTTCTTCATAGCAGTCTCAGCAGCCTTCTTGTTGAAGAGCAGGGGCAGGGTCTTTGCCAAGAAATACTTGGCATTCATCCATGTGTGTCCGAACTTGTCGGTGGTAAACTCCTTGACGCTGTGAATGCCCTTCTTGTCGAGGAACTCCATATAGTCGCGGGCATTGCCATAGAGGAAGTCGTCAGTACCGACACCCAGCCAGAACAGGCGGATCTTCTTGTTTGTATCGCCGGCATTGTCGTAGACGTTAGGGATATCCGTCGACGTAAACGAGCTGTAGGAGCAGAGATAGGCAAACTTATCGAGATTCGTCAGGCCATTGTACAGCGCCTGATTGCCACCACGCGAGAAACCGCCGATGGCACGATGGTCGGCATTGTTCACCGTGCGGTAGTTCTTTTCGATATACGGCAGCAGGTCGTTGATGAGGTCCTTGCTGAACACGTCACCGCCAAAGCGCGTCTGGGGCTGACCGCTTGCATCTTGCGGCTTTCCTGCAAGCAACTTCGACGGGTTACCATAAGGCAGCACAACGATCATCTCCTTGGCCTTCTTGTCGGCCAGCAGATTGTCGAGAATATAATTCACACGTCCTACCTTATAATATACCTCCTCAGTATCTGTCGTGCCGCTGATGAGATAGAACACGGGATACTTCTTCTGGAAGTCCTGCATGTACGTCGGTGGCAGATAGACAACAGCCTGATTGGTGGCACCAAGACTCTTGGAATAATAGTGGATATACTCCAAGCGTCCGTGAGGCACATCCTTGATATCGTGAGGCAATGTGCCGTTGCCAGGAATCTCCAGAAGGCTGTTCTTGAAACCTTCGTTGGGGAAGTACTGGTCGTTCTCAGGGTCCATCACGCTCACTCCATCAACGATGAAGCAATAGGGATACATGTCAGGGGCAGCAGGTCCCAGTGTCGCAGTCCACATGCCCGTCTCAGCGTCGCGGGTCATGGGGTTACGGCCTGCAAACTGCACATCGACCTGCACATTCTTGGCCTGATCATTCTTGTAGAAGAATGTCACTGTTCCATCCTGATTGCAACGGATGGATTTCGGAGTCTGCTGCTGAGCCCAGCAACAAACGCTCGTCAACACAGCAAGAGCTGTCAATAATAAGTTACGTTTCATGATGCGTTAATGTTTATGTTATTAGTTAAAGATGAACAAATAGAGCAGGCTACGACATAGGCGGTAGTCCATGCAGCCTGGAAGTTAAAGCCTCCCGTGACGCCGTCGATGTCGAGCACCTCGCCAGCAAAATACAGGTGAGGGACGTGACGGCTCTCGAGAGTAGTAGGATTCACAGCCTTCAGCGAAACGCCTCCACAGGTGACAAACTCGTCCTTGAAGGCAGCACGTCCGGCAATATGGTAATTATCGTTCGTCAGGACATTGACCAAGCGGTTGACGTCTTTCTTGTTCAGTTCCTGACATCGGATGGTAGCACGTGTGGTCAGCGCCTTGTCCACCAGATAGTTCCAAAGACGCTGCTGCAAACCGAAGGGGTTGTAGGTTGCCAACAACTTCTGGGGCTGCCGGACTGCCAGTTCGTAGAGAACAGCCTGCGCGTCCTCTTCGTTCTTTTGTATCCAATTAATGCTCAGCGGAGCCTGATAGTTGTTGTCTGCCAGATAGCGTGCGGCATAACTGGAGAGGCGCAGAATGGCTGGTCCACTCATGCCCCAATGGGTAATGAGCAACGGACCGTCAGCGCGTAGTTTAGTTCCAGGAATGTGAGTTGTGACATCGTTCACCACCAAGCCTTGCATATCGTGCAGACGAGCGTCTTCAATGGAAAATGTAAACAACGACGGCACGGGTTGTTCTATCTCATGACCTAAATCTGCCAGCCATTTCAACCCCTCACCTTTAGGCGAACCACCAGTTGTAACCGCCACGGAATCAAAGCCATACACATCGTCTAGCGCTTTTATTTTCTTACCCGTACAAATATCAATATGATTGCGACGAGCAAGGGACAGGAAACAATCGATGATGGCATGGGAATCCTGCGCCTGTGGAAACACACATTCGTCGTCCTGTGTCACCAGCGCTACTCCATGACGCTCGAACCATTGGTAAGCGTCCTCGTAATCAAACACATTGAAAAGTCGTTTCATCAACCGATGACCACGGGGATAGACCTGCGAAAGGTCGCTGACACGTGCAAACGAGTTGGTGCAGTTGCAACGTCCGCCACCACTGACTTCCACCTTTGCCAGCACGCGACTGCTACGCTCGAAGATGGTTATCTCCATCTCGGGCATCATCTCCTTCAGGTTGACAGCCAAGAAGAATCCTGCCGCACCACCGCCTATAATTGCAGTCCGCATAGCCATTGATAGTGTCAATTTCTTGGCAAAGTTACAAAATTTTTCCTTTTCTGCATCAAAATTCATATTTTATTTGTACTTTTGCCGTCTCAAAAGACAAAAAAAGATGAAAAAGTTGAATTCTAAGCTCTATTTATATGTCGCAGCAGCCGGTCTGGTCATCATCATGGGACTGGTGGGCTATTATCTGCTGGCACCTGTATCAAAAGCAGAAGAGGTGGTATATATCTACATTGACGACAACGACACACAAGACTCTGTGCTTGTCAAACTGCAATCCCTGAATCCATCTGCAGGAATGGACGGGCTGTCAGTAATGCTTCGCCACAGCGATTACGGCGAGCACATCCGCACAGGTAAATACGCTATAAATCCTGGCGACAGAGCGTTCACCGTGTTCCGTCGACTGAAGAACGGACAGCAGACGTCGTTCAACCTCGTCATTCCTGAGGCTCGCACGATGGAACGCCTTGCAGCTATTCTTGGACAAAAGCTGATGATTGACTCGGCAACCATTGCCGACGCACTGCTCAGCGAGGAGACATGCCAACACTACGGTTACGACACGACAACCATTGCGGCTATGTTTGTGCCTAACACCTACGACGTCTATTGGAACATGAGTGTCGACAAGTTCTTGGAGCGCATGCAGAAGGAGAACGAACATTTCTGGCAGGGCGAGCGCGAGGCCAAGGCTGCCCAGATGCAACTGACACCGATTGAGGTTTGTACGCTGGCAAGCATCATCGACGAAGAAACGTCGAACAACGCGGAGAAGCCCATGATTGCAGGCATGTATCTGAATCGTCTGAAAGCGAACATGCCCCTACAAGCCGACCCCACCATCAAGTTCGCGCTGAAAAAATTTGAACTGAAGCGTATCTGGCAGAATTTGCTCCATATTGATTCGCCTTATAATACCTACATGTACGAAGGTCTGCCCCCAGGTCCTATTAAGATTGCCAGCATCAAGGGCATCGATGCCGTACTGAATGCTGCAGAACACGATTACCTGTATATGTGCGCCAAAGAGGACTTCTCGGGCACCCACAATTTCGCCACGACCTATCAGGAACACCTGCAGAATGCAGCCCGCTATACCCAAGCCCTAAACGAAAGGGGTATCAAATAACACAATGGAATTCAAAAGACAGTTTAACCAGCGCAAGGCTCTCCGATTTCGTCAGTTTACGAGGAAAGGATATGCCCTGTTTGCCTGTTTGGGACGCGTCGTCACCATCGGCGTGCTAAGCGTAGCAACCCTGCGCGCTGCCGCCGTCACCACACCCGACTCGCTCAGTGTGGTTGGTGGTTCACCCACCAACATCGCTGACGACGACTCCCCCGACAAGGAGGCAACCCTCGACGACGTGGAAATCACAGGCTCACGCGCTCCGCTTGCACTTGGACAAGCGGCGAGAATGGTCACTGTACTGAGTCGCGAAGAAATTCAGGCGGCGCCAGTACAAAGTATTAACGATTTACTGAAGATGGTTGCTGGCGTCGATGTACGCCAACGTGGTCCCATCGGCGCCCAGACGGATATCGGCATCCGAGGCAGCACGCAGGAACAGATTACCATTCTCTTGAATGGCATCAACATCTGCGACCCTCAGACTGCCCATAACGCCTTCGACCTGCCCTGCGACCTCTCAGACATCATCCGCATCGAAGTGCTAGAAGGCCCTGCCTCCCGTGTCTATGGCACCTCGTCGCTTGTGGGCGCCATCAACATCGTGACAAGCCTCCCCCCAGCCCCCTCCAAAGAGAAGGAAATCCCCACGCAAATAAGAGTAGAGGGAGGTTCCTTTGGTTACCTTTCATCGGCAGGACGCGTGGCCGTTTCCAATCATGCTCTTTCAGCCAACTTTTCGCGAAGCGATGGCTATCAGCGTTCGAGAACAGGTGCATTGAACAGCGACTATAGTGGCGTGAAAGCCTTTTATCAGGGCGCTTACACCAAAGAGCATATTCGCCTGAACTGGCACGCTGGCGTAAGCAGTAGAGGCTGGGGGTCGAACACCTTCTATAGTGCCAAATATGACGAACAATACGAACACACCACCAAACTGTTCACTGCTCTAAAGACCAATGTTCAATGTTCATTGTTCAATGTTCAATGTGCTACATACTGGAATCGTTCGTACGACCGCTTTGAACTGATTCGCAGCGACGAGTCGAAGGTGCCGTTCAACCATCATCGGACGGACGTCTTCGGCATCAATCTGAACAGCTATTTCGACTGGCAATGGGGACGAACGGCCTTGGGCGCGGAATTTCGTAACGAGGACATCGTCAGCGGCAATCTGGGCGAACCGCTAAGCAATCCGCATGGCGAATATAAAAACGGTCTGAACCGCTCGAACCTGTCCTTCCACGCAGAGCATAACATCCTGCTCAAAAGATTCACGCTCTCGGCAGGCTTTATCGCGGTGAAGAATACATGGAACGAAATGCCCTTCACCCTTTATCCTGGCATCGACGCCAGTCTGCGTCTGGGCGACCATTGGAAGCTGTATGCCTCGTACAATGCTTCGTTGCGCATGCCCTCGTTTACGGAACTGTACTATAGCGTGGGGGGGCATAAAGCCGACAAATACCTGAAGGCGGAGGAGATGCAAGCTGTGGAAGGCGGTGTGAAATACAGTTCTCGTTGGTTGACTGTTCATACCAGCATCTTCCATCACCATGCTCGCAACATGATTGACTGGGTGATGGATACGCGCGATGCCGACCCCGTCTGGCAGAGTGTCAACCACACCAAAATCAATACCCTTGGCGAGGAGATCACCCTAAACTCTCACCTTTCACCTTTCAACTTTCAACTCTCCTACTGTCATCTGCATCAAAGCAAAGACGAACAGCCTTTCCTGCAGTCGCAATATTCGCTGGAATATCTGCGCCATAAGGTGACGACCCAGTTGACTATTTCCCTCGGTAGTATTCTCTCACCTCTCACCACTCACCTCTCACCACTCACCTTAACGATAGGCTATCGTTGGCAGGATCGCATGGGCTCATACACCACTGTCGATGGTGTGGTGCGCGCCTATCACCCCTACTCCGTCGTCGATGCCCGTCTGGCATGGAACAACGACCCCTATTCCATCTACGTGGAAGGCAACAATCTGACCGCTCACCACTATGTGGATTATGGCAACGTCGTACAGCCTGGATGCTGGGTAACGGCAGGAATAAAACTGACGTTAGGGGCATTTTCAACTGATGGAATAAACAAATGACGGGAATTATTTGGCTTTTTGCGAAGGTTTTATTACCTTTGCAGCCAAAATTACACATTATTTATTTATGGAAGAGAAAATTATGATCGACGGTGAGGAGAAGAAAAGCCTCAGCTTTGTAGAACAGTTTGTAAAGGAAGACCTGGAAGCAGGCAAGAACGGTGGACGTATTCAGACACGTTTCCCACCAGAACCCAACGGCTATATACACATCGGACACGCTAAGGCCATCTGCATGGACTTTGGTGTGGCTGAGGAGTTTGGAGGCATCTGCAACCTGCGTTTCGACGATACCAACCCCACGAAGGAGAATACGGAATACGTGGAAAACATCATGAGCGACATCAAGTGGCTCGGTTTCCACTGGGAGAACGTCTATTACGCCTCCGACTATTTCGAGAAGCTCTGGGACTTTGCCGTATGGCTCATCAAGAAGGGCCTGGCATATGTCGACGAGCAGACCTCTGAGCAGATTGCCGAGCAAAAGGGCACACCCACACAGCCCGGACGTCCCAGTCCTTTCCGCGACCGTCCAATTGAGGAGAACCTGCGCCTCTTCGAACAGATGAACACCGCTGAAGCCATCGAGGGCAGCATGGTGCTGCGTGCGAAGTTGGATATGGCTAACCCCAATATGCACTTCCGCGATCCTATCATCTATCGTATCATCCAGATTCCCCACCACCGCACAGGCACGAAGTGGCATGCTTATCCCATGTACGACTTCGCCCACGGACAGAGTGACTACTTCGAGGGTGTCACCCACTCCATCTGTACGCTGGAGTTCGTGCCTCACCGCCCGCTCTACGACAAGTTCGTCGACCTGTTGCGCGAGTATATCAAGGAACAGACAGATACCACAGGTTTCAATCCCGATATCCTGAACAAATACGACGGCACACGCCAGATTGAGTTCAACCGTCTGAACCTCACCTATACCGTCATGTCGAAGCGTAAGCTGAAGGCACTGGTGGACGAGAAGCTGGTAAATGGTTGGGACGATCCCCGTATGCCAACCGTATGCGGTATGCGTCGTCGTGGCTATTCGTCACAGAGCGTCCGCAACTTCATCGACTCGATTGGTTACACCAAGTTCGATGCCCTCAACGACTACGCCCTCTTGGAGGCCAGCGTACGCGACGACCTGAACAAGAAAGCTACACGCGTCTCGGCAGTCCTCGACCCCGTAAAACTCGTGCTCACCAACTATCCTGAGGGCAAGACCGAAGAGATGGAAGCCGTGAACAATCCTGAGAACGAGGCCGATGGCACCCACAAGATTACCTTTAGCCGCGAACTGTGGATTGAGCGCGACGACTTCATGGAGGTCGCTGAGAAGAAGTTCCAGCGTCTGGCTCCTGGCAAGGAGGTGCGTCTGAAGAATGCCTATATCATCAAGTGCGACGAGGAACACCCCTGCGACAAGGATGCCAATGGCAACGTAACCACCATCTATGCCACCTACGACCCTGAGACGCGTAGCGGACAGCCCGGTGCCGACCGTAAGATCAAGGGTAAGACGCTCCATTGGGTGAACTGTCAGGATGCCGTACAGGCCGAGGTGCGCCTCTACGACCGCCTGTTTGCCATCGAGAATCCTGGTGCCGACGAGCGCGACTTCCGCGAATTGCTGAACCCCGCTTCATTGAAAGTGCTCAACAATTCCATTGTTGAGCCTTACCTCAAGGAAAAGAAGCCCGGCGACTTCCTGCAGTTCCAGCGCATCGGCTACTTCACACTCGACCTCGACTCTACTCCCAATCATCTGGTCTTCAACAAGACCGTCGGTCTCAAAGACACTTGGAAACGATAAAAGAGCAAAGTTGAAAATCGACGAAGAGTATTTTAACAGCGAGGAATTCCAGGAAATACTGGAAAACTACGAAGCATCCATAAATGTGGGCAGCAACCCGTTTATGGATGCTGACGACTTAGTGGACCTCGCCGACTACTACTCTTGGCAGGGCGACGACGACAAAGCCGAGCAAGCCATCGACTACGCCCTCGAGCTCTATCCTGGCGCCACATTGCCCAACGTCTTCAAGGCCCGCAAGGCTTTGGCTGAGGAAGACTACGCCCAGGCGGAATTCTATGCCGGCGAGATTGAGAATCGCGACGACCCCGACTACCATTATCTGCTGGCGGAAATCATGATTGCCGAAGGCGACATCGAGAAAGCCGACGAATACCTGCGCGAATATGGCAAAAATGTCGAACCCGACGAATACGAGGACTACGTGCGCGACTGCGCCAATCTCTATATCGACTACGGTGAGAGCGAGAAATCCTACGAATGGATGATGCGCTCGCGAGGTGACGAGAGCGACGACTTCAAGGAACTCATGGCGCGTACACTCTTCGGACTGGGCAAGTACAAAGACTCCGAGCGCATCTTCAACGAACTCATCGACCACCACCCCTACTCCAAGCAATACTGGAATGCGCTGGCCTCCGCACAGCTGATGAACGAGGATTACTCCAACGCCATCACCAGTTCGGAATTTGCCATTGCCATCGACCCTGAAGACCCTGATGCGCTTAGTCAGAAAGCCAGCGGACTGCTCCGTTTGGGCAATTACGAGGAAGCGCTGAAATATTATCGGAAATACTGCGAGTTGGAGCCTGACGACGAATTCGGCTTCTTGCATCAGGGTGTCTGTCTGGTCAATCTCGGACGCAACGACGAAGCTCTGACCACCCTACGCACAGCCCTGGCACTTGCCCCCGACGACTCTCCGTTCCTCGTCCAGATCTATCAGGAGCTGGCCTTCTGCTATGGTGCACTTCATCAGGTCGCTCAGGCCATGCAGATGCTCGACAAAACAGAAACGTTGAGTTGCGACCATGTCGATATGCTCGTGGTGCGTGGTCATATCCTCCTCCAAAACCAGCAGGTCCACAAAGCCGAGGAAGCCTTCAAGATGGCCATCATGAAGTCCGATCATGCTCCCAGCGTCCTACTGCGCATCATCGTATCCCTTTACGACAACCGTTACATCCAGGCCTGCTATGAGATGCTGCTCCGCTTTTTCGAAATGGTTCACGAGTACTATCCCGACTACCATAGCGGCAATGCCTATATGGCCCTGTGCTGCTACGACCTGGGGCGCGTCGACGAATTCATGAAATACCTGCGTCTGGCTGTTGCCAACGACCCTCAAGAGGCGCAAGGCGTCCTCGCTTGCCTCTTTCCCGAAGGCACCCCCGTCAGCGACTACATCCCCTACATGGAGCAGCGTCTCCAAAACATTTCGTAAAAACAAAACAACGATATAACGGAATCACGATATAACGTAATAACGAAAAAAAAATGAATTTCATAACATCATTGCTTAGCAATCTCAACTACGGCACCATCCTGTTCTTGATGCTCCTCGAGAGTACCGTAGTGCCCGTGCCCTCCGAATTCGTCGTCACCCCTGCGGCTTATCATGCCGCCAGCGGACAACTCGACGTGTGGCTCGTCATCCTCTTTGCCACCATCGGAGCCGACCTCGGGGCCTCCATCAACTATTTCGTGGCGCTCTACGTCGGCCGTCCCGTCATCTATAAGTTCGCCAACAGCAAGTGGGGCAAGATGTGTCTGCTGAATCAGGAGAAGGTCGAAAAGTCGGAGCGCTACTTCGACGAACACGGCATCGTCGCCACACTCACGGGCCGTCTCATTCCTGGCATTCGCCACCTCATCAGCATTCCTGCCGGACTGGCGCGCATGCACTATGGCAAATTCCTGCTCTACACCACCATCGGTGCCGGTTGCTGGCACGCCATCCTTGCCGGACTCGGCTGGTATCTCCACACCATCGTCCCCGAGGACCAGCTCAACGACAAAATCAGCGAGTATGCCGAATACATCAAACTCATCATCATCGCCCTCGTCATTGCCGCCGTCGTCTATTTCGTCATCAAATCCTATCTCAAGAAAAAAAATAACAAACAGGATTAAACCTTTTTCATCGTAATACGTCAAAGGACCGTTACAACTATTTATTCACATCATAATCAAAAACAAAAGAACAATGAAAAAATTAATGATGATGGTGGCTATGCTGGCTGTTTCGTTCGCCATGCAGGCACAAACCAAGTTCCACGACGTCGAGCTCAACGAGGCCAAGGGTGCCGTGAAGTGTATTAAGACTAACCAGATGGGACGGGACATCGTAATCAATTTCTCTGAGGACGGCAAGATGTCGCAGGAAGGTATGAGCGATGCCAAGTACGATGCTGACGGTTATCTGCTATCTATCAAAGCGGAGATGATGGGCAATACCAGTGAAGTTACCTACAAGTGGGAGAACGGTCGTGTCGTTGGCCAGAAGATGAACATGATGGGCAATGCCATAGAGGTAAAGCGTACATACAACGACGACGGCACTGTGAAAGCTAACATCATGGACATGGGCGGAAACACGATGGAAATGCCTTGGAAGGACTACAAGTTCGACGATCATGGCAACTGGATTAGCCGCTCGGGCGAGATGATGGGCCGCACCATGGAGCAGACCCGCACCATTGAGTACTACAAGTAAAAAACAAACAAACACTATAACAAAAGGGAGCACTTCATCTGACGTGCCCCCTTTTTTATTACGCTTTTAGTTTTTATAAGAAGGAAGGATATTGGGATGTTAAGCCCAAGATAAAGAAACTTTCGTTTCCGAAGCGTGGAAAGTTTCAGGTGGATTTGCAGGACGGCGACCTCACGGTTATTGGAAGCAACGGGCCAGCAGGCCTATTACCGCCATGTGGGCGGGATAGTAATAGTAGAAGAACTTGCCGAGCCACTTCAGCCGT
>ONKX01000050.1 GCA_900318555.1 uncultured Prevotellaceae bacterium
CTCGCGGGGCAACTCTTTTGAAATTGACAATGGACAATTGACAATTGACAATTAATTTTTGAAACTTGAAACTTGAAACTTGAAACCAAATTATGAAGAGTAAGCGATTTTGGGATGTGCTGTTGAAGGTGATAGTAGCAGCCATCACGGCGGCCGCCACGGCGCTGGGAACCACGTCATGTATGGGATTCGGACCGTTTTAGGTTATGAATCTAGAGTGAGCAGTCGGCTTAGGCCGAGACACAAAAAAAACCGCCGGATTCACATCGGCGGTTTGCTTTTTCGATTTCGTTCGGTATTGCTTACTTCACGCTATCAGCAGCAACAGTGTCAGCAGCTACAGTGTCAGCAGCAACAGTGTCAGCGCTATCTACAACTGCGATTGAATCTGAATCAACAGCCTCAGCCTGAGCGGTCTTGTTACCACAAGAAGCGAAAGAGATAGCTGCAACAGCTACGAACATAAATACTAATTTCTTCATTTTTCTAATGCTTTTAAATCTGTAAAACAATCATTTGTTTTTTTTTAGGGTATTTTTGTAACTTTTTTACAAATGACTGTAAATCAACAACTTACGAAATGTTAAAATTTGCGTAAAAAACGCCCATTACCGAAAAAATGCTAAAAAATGGCAAAAAATGCATTTTTTTGTGTACCTTTGTGGGCGTAAACAATAGTACCTTATTTTATATATGATAGATTCTTCGGCCTTTCAGGGCAAACGGGCAAAATATTTCACGCTGGGATGTAAGTTGAACTTCTCGGAGACATCGACATTTGGCAAGCTGTTGGGCGAGCTGGGTGTGGTGACGGCGAAGAAAGACGAGCAGGCGGACATCTGTCTGATTAACACTTGTTCGGTGACAGACGTGGCCGACAAGAAATGTCGGCAGGCGATTCACCGACTGGTGAGGGAGAATCCTGGAGCGTTTGTGGTGGTGACGGGCTGTTACGCCCAGCTGGAACCCGAGCGCGTGAGTAAGATAGAGGGTGTGGATCTGGTATTGGGCTCGAACGAGAAGGCGGACTTGGTGCAGTTTTTATCGGAGGGCTTTGTAAGTCGCGATGACATCGCGACATACAAGGCCGTGAAGACGAAGGACATCAAAAGCTTTGCGCCGTCGTGCTCGCGCGGCAACAGGACGCGCTATTTCCTGAAGGTGCAGGACGGATGTGACTACTTTTGCACCTATTGCACGATACCTTATGCCCGCGGGTTCAGTCGTAATCCGACGATAGCGTCGCTGGTGGCTCAGGCTGAGGAGGCTGCACGCGAGGGTGGCAAGGAAATAGTGCTGACGGGTGTCAATATCGGTGACTTCGGCAAGACGACGGGCGAAAGTTTTGTTGATCTGGTGAAGGCACTGGATAGCGTGGAGGGTGTTCAACGCTACCGCATCAGCAGTCTGGAGCCCGACCTGTTGAGCGATGAGTTGATAGACTACTGTGCGCAGAGCCGTGCGTTTATGCCCCACTATCATATTCCCCTGCAGAGCGGCAGCGACACGGTGTTGAAACTGATGCACCGCCACTACGACCGCCAGTTGTTTGCTGACAAAATCGGTCGCATCAAGGAGGTGATGCCTGACGCGTTTATCGGCGTCGATGTGATGGTGGGTTGTAGGGGCGAGACACCTGAATGTTTTGAGGAGACGTATGAATTTCTGAACGGTCTCGACGTGACGCAGCTGCATGTGTTCCCGTATTCCGAGCGTCCAGGAACGTCGGCACTGAGCATCCCATACGTGGTGAGCGAGAAAGACAAAAAGGAGCGTAGCCACCGGTTGCTGGAACTGTCGGACCAGAAGACGCACGCCTTCTACGAACGACACATCGGACAGGAGGCCGAAGTGCTGTTTGAGAAAGCGACGCGCGGCAGGGCGATGCATGGATTTACGAAGAACTATATCCGTGTGGAGCTGTCGCCGGCGGAGGCTCGCGAGGAATACGATAACCAGCTTATCAACGTGAGGCTGGGTGAGTTTAATCATGACGGTACAGCGTTGAAAGTAAAAAGGTAAAAAGGAAAAAGGGTAAAAAGGTAAGAAATGGATAAGGTAGCCATCGTCATACTGAACTGGAACGGGGCAAAGATGCTGGAACAGTATCTGCCTACGGTGATGAACTACTCGCGCGACGAGGCAACAGTGTATGTGGCAGACAACGCATCGACGGACGACTCGCTGGAGCTGTTGCGAAGCCGGTTTCCGGAGTGCAAGCTGATAGTGCTAGAGAAGAACTGGGGCTTTGCCGAGGGTTATAACAAGGCACTGGCGCAGGTGGAAGCCGAGTACTACTTGCTGTTGAACTCGGACATCGAGGTGACGCATCACTGGCTGACACCGCTTGTGGAGTTTATGGACGTGCATCCGGAGGTGGCCGCATGCCAGCCCAAGCTGCTTTCTATATATAATAAGGATATGTTTGAGTATGCAGGGGCGAGTGGGGGATACTTGGACCGTTTCGGTTATCCCTTCTGCCGCGGACGGTTGTTTGATACCGTTGAGGAGGATAACGGCCAGTACGACTATGCGACGGAGATATTGTGGGCTACGGGTGCCGCACTGATGATTCGCGCAAAGGACTATTGGGACTGTGGCGGACTGGACGGACGATTCTTTGCCCACAACGAGGAGATAGACCTGTGTTGGCGACTGCGCATCCGTGGTCGCAAGATCTATTGTCTGCCGGAATCGTATGTCTATCACGTTGGTGGTGGCACGTTGCCCAAGTCGAATCCGATGAAGACATTCCTGAATTTCCGCAATAACCTGACGATGCTCTACAAGTGTCTGCCCGATGAGGAACTGGGTTACGTGATGCGCTGGCGGTGGTTCTTGGATTATCTGGCCGCATGGGAGACGCTGATAGTGAACAGGAACGTGGGCGACTTCAAGGCCATCTACAAGGCGCGTCGGGCTTTTAAGCGTTGGAAGAAGGACTTTGCCGAAGACCGCAGACAGATACAGGCTTCGCGGCAGGAGAAAAAAATACCAGAGCAACGACGGTTCTCATTGCTCTGGCAGTATTATGTGAAAGGGCGCAAGCACTTCTCTGAACTTTGAACGTTGAACATTGAACGTTGAACATTGAACGTTGAACATTGAACGTTGAACATTGAACGTTGAACGACAAGTGTTTATTGTTTAAGTTCGACTACAACGGGGCTTTCGACCTCTTTGCGCCAGACTTTCAGGTAGTCGAACCATTCTTTGGCCGAGTGATAGCCGAACGTCTCGTTGGCTGACGTGTAGGTCACCTTGTAGTTCATCTGACGACCGTTGACCTTCAGCACGAAGGTGTAATTGTCCTTGTTGGCAGGTTCCTCGCTGACGATGTTCTGCTGAGGAACCAGTACGGCCAATCCAACCGTCTCGCGCTTCCATTTTAGGGTGTCGGTAGAGGGATAGTCAGTACCCCAGCAGGCGCGAAGTCCGTGTTTGTCGCTGAACTCCTCGGAGCCTTTGACGTTGATGATGCCTGTTGAGAAACGGTAGTCGCTGACGTCCTTGTTGAATAGGACTTCGATGTCGGTATCCCTATGGCCTGCATACTGGATGTAGCGTAGGGTCATGTTGATGGGTGATGTCTGATGTCTGATGGCTGAAGGAGCCTGCCAGCCCTGGTCAATGACTTCGACGATGGTGCGCAGCGGGCCATAGGAGATGATGCGCTGGGTGCGCGTCTTGACAGGTTTGATGTGAGTAGGTTGCTGGCCGTCCCATCCGCGGAAGGCACCAAGACCAAACGTCTGTCCCACCCATAGTACGTCGTCGCCATAGCCGCGCGCTTTCTGGTCTGCATCGGTGTAGAACTGCGTCTCCTTCAGTTCGAGCTGTTTCTTGAACTTGCCATAGAGGTCCAGCGTCTGACGCTCGTCGAAATAGATGCGGATGCCGTTCAGTTCACTCTCGAAATCGACACCGTGATGGTGTTGCACGTTATAGGTGTAGGCAGCGTCGCCACGAGCCGTGAGACTCTCGATATAGTTGTTCTGCTGGTTTTTCTTCAGCGTCTTGTCCTTGGTATTGGCCAACACCATCTCGGCATAGACCCGGGCAGGGTAGGGACGTGGCTCCCCTTCGTCGAGCAGGGTGACGGTGTATTCCTTCTTTTCCTTCTTGTCAAGGTCAGCCAAGAAGCAGAGCTCGTCGAAGGTGTCGTTTTTGTCGAGATCGTCCAGTTGGCAGGGAATTTCCTGTCCGTTTTGGGTGACCAGTGCCGAGCAGACGGTGCCGTAGGGCGTGAGACTAATAATAATAGGTACGTCCGCGCGCGCGATATCCTTTGGATTTGTGACGCTGACGGTGATGGTGCGGCTGGCAAAAACGGTCAACGGACAACAAGCCAGCAGGAGCATAAAGATATTTTTATTCATGTTCAAATTTGATAGTTTGTTCACTGCAAATTTCACATAAATAAACCAATCCGAGTACTTTTATGCACTTTTTTTTAATTTTTTTAGGTTAAAATTTGGATTTTAAAATATTTTTTAGTAATTTTGCATCGGATTTTAACATTTGTATAACGTTCATAGTGAAAAAGGTCTACGGCATATTGTTTAGCATATTGGTGTTTTGCGTCGGTTGCGAGTGGCAGCTGAAGCCTAATACTGCTGATGTCGCAGACGATGCAATCGTCATTGACCGTTACGACCGTGTTGAGAGCCAGTATCTGTCCACAGGCGATTTGGCGGCCCTTCAGCAAATGACCACCGCTTATCCGAAACAGACGCGGATGCTCATTGAGGACATGTTACTCATTGGTAAGGTGGACGATCCGGACATCAATACCAAATTCCTGCACTTCTTCCAGGATTCCACGTTGCAGGCAATGCTTGTTGATGTTCAGAAAGAGTATGAGGAAATAGACGACATCAATGACGAATTGACGGAGGCCTTCACTCGGCTGAAAGAAGAACTGCCAGGTATAGAGTTCCCCCATATTTATACACAAATTGGTTCGTTTGACCAGAGTGTCGTTGTGGGTGACCATTCGTTGGGCATCAGTCTCGACAAATATCTGGGCTCCGACTATCCGTTCTACAAGGAGAACTATACAGAGGAGCAGCGTCGTATGATGGTGCGTAAGATGATAGTACCCGATTGCCTGTCGTTCTACATTCTCAGCCTTTATCCACTGCCTGATGACGAAGAATTTGTCCTGCAAAGTCGTAATCTGCATATGGGAAAGATTCAGTGGGTCGTGAATCAGGTGATGAAACGCGATGTTTTCCAAAACGAACATGTTGACTCTACTGAGCGTTTGATGCGGAAGCATAAGGAAATGACAATCAACCAGCTACTTTCTACAAAAAATCTCCAATAATCTTTTGGTTTTTCGCTGAAATTGTACTACTTTGACTTCGTCGAAAGTACTCTCGCTCGGAAAAATCCAAATTTTTATTTGGTTTTTCGCTCGCTTATTCGTACCTTTGTAGTCCCAAAATCAAAAGATACTATGCCAGAACAGAACAATACTGCAAGTGGAACACGCAGGCGCAGACAACAGCCTGTGGATAATACCTTTGCCCACGTACAGCCGCAAGCTACTGAGATAGAGCGTGCTGTGTTGGGTGCGCTGATGATTGACAAGGACGCGTATGCCGTCGTTTGTGAATTGCTTTATCCTGAGAGTTTCTATGAGCCGCGTAACCAAAAGATCTATACGGCCATTCGCGAGCTGTCGATGCATGAGTTGCCGGTTGACGTATGGACAGTGACAGAACAATTGGCCAAGCAGGGCGATTTGGAGGATGTTGGCGGTCCGGGCTATGTGACGGAACTGTCGTCGCGCGTTGCCTCGTCGGCAAATATAGAATATCATGCTCGCATCATCGCCCAAAAGTCGTTGGCACGTCAGCTCATCTCCTTCTCGAGCAATATCCAGACGAAAGCCTTTGATGAGACGATAGATGTTGACGACTTGATGCAAGAGGCCGAAGGTTCGTTGTTCGAATTGGGACAGCGTAACATGAAGAAGGACTATACGCAGATTGACCCTGTCATCAAGAATGCGATAGAGGTCATCCAGAAAGCTGCTGCCAACAAGGACGGCTTGACGGGTGTGCCTACGGGCTATCATAAATTGGACGACATCACTTCCGGTTGGCAACCCTCCGACCTTGTCATCATTGCCGGACGTCCTGCGATGGGTAAGACGTCGTTTGCGCTGTCGATGGCCAAGAATATTGCCGCCGACTATCAGGTGCCGATGGCTTTTTTCTCGCTTGAAATGTCGAACGTGCAGTTGGTAAACCGTCTTATATCGAATGCCTGCGAGATTCAGGGTTCGAAGATTCTGAACGGTCAACTGCATCCTGACGAGTGGGAACGTTTGGACAAACAGGTGAATACACTGTTAGGAGCTCCGCTCTACATCGACGACACACCTGGTCTTTCCGTATTTGAATTGCGTACCAAGGCCCGTCGACTGGTTCGTGAGCACGGGGTAAAGATTATCATGATTGACTACCTGCAGCTGATGAATGCCAACGGAATGCGTTTCTCGTCGCGTCAGGAGGAGGTTAGCACCATTTCCCGTTCGCTGAAGGGACTGGCTAAGGAATTGGATATCCCCATTCTCGCGTTGTCGCAGTTGAACCGTGGCGTTGAGAGCCGTGAGGGTCTGGAAGGAAAGCGTCCTCAGCTGTCTGACCTGCGTGAATCAGGAGCTATCGAGCAGGATGCTGATATGGTGTTGTTTGTGCATCGTCCTGAGTATTACCATATTTATCAAGACGACAACGGACGCGACCTGCACGGTATGGCACAAATTATCATTGCCAAGCATCGTAAGGGTGCAACGGGTGATGTGCTGTTGACGTTCCGAGGCGAATTTACGCGCTTTGAGAATCCTGAGGATGGTCGCCTGAGCCGTAGGAGTAGCAACAGCAATCCTGATGGTGAGATTCTGGGTAGTAAGGTCAATGGTGACCAACAGCCCACAGGCGGTGAGTCACCATTCGGATATGATTCTCAAGACGGCGAAGTGCCGTTCTAGATTCTAAAACATCTAGAAAATCTAGAGCGTCTAGCCTTACTTCGAGTATTTTTCGATAAATGTCTGAGCTTGGTCGTTGCCAAGCTCTTTCGCTTTCTGCAGGTTCTTCAGCCCTTGTTCCTTGTCGCCTTTCAGACATTGTGCAATGCCTGACATCAGATAGCCGTCGCTGCCTTCCGGGTCGAGACGCAGGCACTCCTGAGCACTCTCCAATGCTTGGTCAGCAAGATTCACACGTAATTCATAGCTGGCTTTCTCGGCCCATAGTTCAGGATTGGTAGGAACCAATGCTACCAAGTCGTTCATGTCGTTGATGGCCTGTTGGAAGCGACGGTTCTCCATAGATAACTGTGCGCGGGCTCTCAGAAAGGGTGCTGCAGTCTTCACGTATGGGCGCGTAAATTGGTTGACAGCACTGTCTAACAATACCATCGCTTCACGCTTATCGCCCTGCTGCAGTTTGCACTGTGAGGCAGCATAGTACATTTCCGATGCCTGCAGGTCGCTCTTCGTCAGTTCCAGATAGATGTTGCAAGCATCGTCGTATTTCTGCTGTGCAAACAGTATCTGAGCCTGTTGCTGGAGATAGACGGGCTGGGGATTGGCGGCGTAGGCTGCCTTCGACTCCTCCAGCGCACGGTCCAGACTCCAAGGTTCGTAAGGCTGGTCGCTCTGCAACACCTCCTTCTGGTAAATCATCTGCGCATATTGGTAATAGACGTCGTCCTTTTTGTCAGCGACCTTCAAAGCCTGCTTCATGTCAGCGTCGGCACTGGCGAAGTCGTTGTTGCTGACCGCCACTCGTGCACGATAGACATAACCGTCCGGCATATTGGGAAATTTCCCGATAAAACGGTTGATATAGTCGCTGTAATCATCGGTATTCATGGCGCCAGCGGCCATATATAGTGCCAGCATGGCTTCGTCATATTTCTCGGGCAGCGCTTTGGCAATATGTGTCTGTCGCAGTGTCCCGTCGTTAAAACTCAGCCCGTTGGCTTTCATATCGGCAACAAAGGCAGCGCTGACAGCATATGCCTTCTCGCTTTGTCCGCCAGCGGCAGGCTGCAGCATGCCGACAACTTCGCCAGCGTCGTTGAGAATAGGACATCCGACCTGTTGTTCGCTGGTTTGCATGTTAAGCGTATAGTAGCTGTATGAGTTCTGAAACTGCTCAGCCTCTGCCACCGTTCCCTGTTCACAGACGGGAGCTTTCTTGGCAGCATAGGGCAACAGCCACAACGTAGCTCCTGTCGTTGCACTTGTCGTGGCAATGGTGAGCGCTGTGGGTTTCTTGACTGCTACTTGGAATTTTGCAACATCATACATGTCGTTGGCTCCAATGATGGTTTCCACGGGCCATTCTTTGCCTTGTGCGTCGATGACGATGGCGCGGTAAGCGTTCTTGAAGGGATTGAACGTGCTGATGGCATCGCCCTGTTCGTTGATGAAAAATCCATTGGAACTTCCTATCAGTTGGCCATCGGCGGTGAATGTCTTCAGCGTGAACACTCCCTGTGCAGCCTTTTTGGCCCACGACGGGCTCTGGGCGGATATAGGTAGAAAGGTGAAAAGGCAAAAGGGCAGAATCCCCATTACCATCCTTAGTACCTTTGTCGTTATTGTCTTTTCCATATTTTATTTTTTACTTTTTTACCTTTTTACCTTTTTACTTTTTTACCTTCAATAGTTGTTTTGCATTTTGAATGGCGGCGTCGCTGATGTCGCTACCGCTTAACATCTGGGCTATCTCACCGATGCGCTCGTCCTGTGACAGCTGCACCATGCGGCTCGTCGTTCCTTGGGCGGTCTCTTCTTTCGACACGCGATAGTGGTACGATCCTAAAGCGGCAATTTGGGGCAGGTGAGTGATGCTGATGACCTGTCGCTCCATATGTCCCATCTCTTGCATCATTTCGGCCATCTTTTCGGCAATCTTGCCTGAAACACCCGTGTCAATCTCGTCGAAGATGATTGTTGGCAGTTTTACGGCACCGCTGATCATAGCCTTCAGTGACAGCATCACAC
Source organism: uncultured Prevotellaceae bacterium (assembly GCA_900318555.1). GTDB lineage: Bacteria > Bacteroidota > Bacteroidia > Bacteroidales > Bacteroidaceae > Prevotella. The sequence continues at coordinate 9,032 of ONKX01000050.1, forward strand.
GTGCAATCTCACCGCCTGACGCCACCTGAGCTACAGGCTGGAGTGGGGTAGAGGTGTTGGCTGAGAACAGGAAGCAGACGTTGTCTTGTCCACTCTTGCCCAACTCGCATTTGCTGACATTCACCTCAAAGCGAACGTTGGGCATCCCCAGCGGGACCAGTCGTTGGCGCAGTTGGTTCTCTATTGTCTTGGCAGCCTGCTGGCGCACTTTTGTCAGAGCGTCAGCCTGTTTCTGGGCTTCTTTTTTCAGCAGTTCACATTTAGCCTCCAGTTCTGCCAGGACTTCGTCGCTGTTCTCAATGGCATTCAGTTTCTGTTTCAGCTCGTCGCGCAAGACTATCAGTTCGCTTACTGTTTCAGCATGGTATTTCTTTTCCAAGTCGTATAGTTGATCCAGTCGCTGATTGATTCTGTCAAGTTCGGCAGGATCGAAGTCCACATCCTCCAGCGAACTCTCCACCTCGTCGGCAATATCCTTCAGTTCGATATGACATGAATTCAGTCGCTCTGCCAGTTCCGATGCATTGGGAAGCACCTTGCTGATACCTTGCAGACTTTGCATGGCTTTGCGCACCATATTGACTGCTCCCAGTTCGTCATTGTTCAGCGCGTTGTCTGCTTCGTATAATGCCGACTTGATGTCCTCGGCGTGCTCCATCGTTTCGCTCTGCTTTTCCAGTTCTTCCTGCTCGCCTTCCGTCAGACGGGCATTGTTCAACTCGTCGTACTGGAACTGCATGAAGTCAGTCTGCTGGCGTCCTTGTTCGATGTTTTCTGTCAGCTCTTTCAGTTGTTGCTTGGCTTGCTGATAGGCATTGTATGACTGCTCATATTCGTCGCGTTGTTTGGTGTCCTGAGCGATGATGTCCACCACGCTGAGCTGAAAATCCTGTTTCTGCAATAGCAGGTTCTGATGCTGTGAATGTACATCGACCAATTGTTCTCCCAATTCTTTTAACTGATTGAGTCCCACGGGCGTATCATTGATAAATGCGCGACTCTTTCCTGCTGCTGTCAGTTCGCGACGGATGATAGTATCTTCCGTATCCAGCTCTATTTCGTTCTCTTCAAAGAATGCCTCCATGTGATAGCGCGACAAGTCGAAATGAGCCTCAATGATGCATTTTTCGGCACCCGTCTTGATGCTCTTTGAATCGGCACGCTGACCCAGCAGCAGTCCGATGGCTCCGAGGATAATACTCTTACCAGCACCCGTCTCACCAGTAATCACCGAGAAACCAGGATACAGTTCTATATCCAATTCGTCAATCAGCGTAAAGTTCTTGATATATAGTTGTTTCAGCATCTTACTTCTTAATTTTATCCCAGGCATTGCTTTGCGAGGGATTGATATTGAACAGCAGATTGTAGACAGTCTCTTTCTCCTTCTGCGTGCCCTTGCCTTTATAGATGTTGGCAAGCTCGTCGCGTTTGTAGTCAGTCCAGATCTGAGGCACCAGACTCAAGGGTTTATCTTCGTGGGCCTTCTTCAGCAGTTCCAATGCCGTGGTGACATTGGCGCGCCCGCGTTCTGCATTCTGGGCCATCTCGTCGAGCCCTGTACGGTAGTAGTCGTACTGCAACTGACGGAACGGTTTCATAGCTTCGTCCAGATAGTCGTTGATGATGGCAAAGCGGTTGCGTGAGTTCTCAAAGGCTTTCCAGCCAGCGAATCCCAAATCCTGTGCATTGTTCGTCAATTGCATACAACGCTGCAACACGTCTGTGCCGCCCAACGGCGAGAAAGAATCCAGATCCAGTCCGATAATCAGATATGCATAATATGCCATCAGTGCCGTCAGTTGGTTGTCAATGGCTTCTTCGATAAAGTTCAACTGATCGAATTGCACGAAGTCGAAGTTAAAATCGGCATCCTTGTTATTATATAAGGTTGTTGTATATGCCGAGTTGTACACAGGACGGTTGGCCTGAATCATGGCGTTACAGAAGAAACGGTTGTTAGCCTTGTCATACTTCGTCACCGTTATGTTAAAGTTACATACAATGCGCTCGTTTTTCTGGAACTGCAGCTCCGTCCATTGGCGGTCGTCCATCCACTGCTGCAACGTCTGCTGCAGATTCTCAAACACGCTTTTGTCCGTACTCTCTACCTGCTGGCTATTGATGGTTATCTTCACCTGCAGTTCCTGAGCATTAAGTATGCTGACAAAGGCCAATAAAACCATCGTCAGGATGTATCTCGTTTTCATCATTCTTTTCATTCAGGCGACAAAGGTACACATTTTCCTACAAAACTACGCTATCGTTTACGTTAATTTTTCTTCAAAAAACGCTGAAAGATTGTGTGAAGTCGAATCTTTTCACTATCTTTGCAAACAATTATACAATCATCTAAAACAAATACAAACGAAATGAAAGCATTTAACGACAAAAATTTCGTGCTGGAGACTGAGGTAGCTCAGGACCTGTACCACAATCATGCGGCTAAGATGCCCATCATCGATTACCATTGTCATCTTATTCCCGAAATGGTGGCTAACGACCATCGCTTCAAGAGCATTACCGAGCTTTGGCTGGGCGGCGACCACTACAAGTGGCGCGCCATGCGTACCAATGGCATTGACGAGAAGTACTGCACGGGTAAGGACACTAGCGACTGGGAGAAGTTTGAGAAGTGGGCTGAAACGGTGCCCTATACACTGCGTAACCCGCTGTATCACTGGACACATCTGGAGCTGAAGACCGCCTTTGGTATTGAGAAGTTGCTGAGCCCCAAGACCGCCCGCGAGATTTTCGACGAGTGTAACGAGAAGCTGAAGCAGCCCGAGTTCTCTGCCCGTGGACTGATGAAGCACTATAACGTGGAGTGTGTATGTACGACCGACGATCCCGTTGACGACCTGCACAACCATATCGAATATGCTAAGCACAAGGCTCAGGACGATCCCTTGATGATTCCCGCCTGGCGTCCTGACAAGGCGATGAACATCGAGAAGCCCGAATTTGCAAAGTATGTGGAGCAGCTGAGCAATGTCAGCGGCGTGAGCATCACGAAGTTTGCCGATATGGTTGACGCCTTGAAGAAGCGTCATGAATTCTTTGAGGCACAGGGTTCGAAGCTCTCTGACCACGGCATTGAGGAGTTTTACGACGAGGACTATACCGACTCGCAGATTGAGACCATCTTCGAGAAGGCAATGCGCGGCCAGCAATTGTCGCAGTATGAGGTGCGCCAGTATAAGAACTGCTTCCTCACGGTGATGGCTGAAATGGACGCCGACGCTGGCTGGACACAGCAGTTCCACTATGGTGCAATTCGCGACAACAACACCGCTATGTATAACCAGTTGGGTCCTGATACAGGCTTTGACAGCATCGGTGAGTTCAACACGGCCAAGGCGATGTCGAAGTTCCTGAACAACCTGAATATGAAGGGTAAGCTCACGCGTACTATATTATATACGTTGAATCCCTGCGCCAACGAGGTCATCGCCACGATGCTCGGCAACTTCCAGGGTGGTGAGCCTGGCAAGATTCAGTTTGGTAGCGGTTGGTGGTTCAACGACCAGATGGATGGCATGATTAAGCAGATGAACGCCCTCTCGGTGCTAGGTCTGCTAAGCCGCTTCGTGGGAATGTTGACTGATAGCCGCTCGTTCCTGAGCTATCCGCGCCACGAGTACTTCCGCCGCATCCTTTGTAACCTGCTGGGTAACGACGTGGAGAAGGGCTTGCTGCCTGACGATCGCGAGTTGCTGGGTAAGATGGTAGAAGATATTTCGTACAACAATGCACGAAGATATTTTAAGTTCTATTAAGCAAAAAATAACCCCGAAAATATGTCTCCCCTCCTGTTTTTGCAGGGCGGGAGGCTTTTTTTCGCTATTTTCTGCACGATTGTAAGATATATTTCTTATTTTTGCAGCGTGAAACAAAATATAATAGATATGAACAGAAGATTTTTAATCTTATTCGTGAACTTGCTTTTCTGTTGTGTTACCCTGTCTGCACAGGATGCCGAGAAGAGCGATTTGCAAAAACGCGCTGAGTCCATTGACCCCAAGGAGAACATTGCTTCGGCACGTTCGACATTCATCCATGCATTCAATGACTATGCGAATCAGGGTAAAATCCAACAGGCTGTTGAGTGTGCTGCCAAGGCAACGGCTTTGTATTACAAAGAGAACTTATATCAGGAAGCTTTTGACTTGTTACGCCGTGCCGATCAGACGATCGCTGCTTCCAAACTTTCGCCTAGCCAAAGCGCTGCCTGCCACTATTTCACTACCAAAGAGCGTCTTCAGATGTACATCAAGATGCGTCGTGTTGAAAGTGCTAAGGAACAGCTCAAATTGCTGGAGGGGCATGCTATTGCTGCCTCTAATGACGAGACGACAAACGATTTGCTCTATACCAAGGCTGTCTATTATTATACCTTTGGCATGAATGCCCAAGGCAACGCTGTCTTCAAGGAGATGGCCGACAAACTTACCGCCAGCAAAGAGTACGACAAAGTCGACGAAGTCTATCAGACGCTCATCGCCAATGGTCGCAAGTCTGGAAGTGCCAGTATTGTCGCTCAGTCCTACAGCAATTATATGGCATGGAAAGATTCTACCAACGCCTTGAAACATGCCGACGAAATCAAGGCCCTGAAAAAGCAGATCTCCGATAATGAGGCCACCATCGCCGATAAGGACAGCTCGCTCACTTCGCGTAGCGTCATCATCACGGCTCTACTCGTCCTCGTCGGCATCCTTGCTGCTGCACTGGTTCTCGGTGCTGTCATGCTTATGCGTTATATCCTTCTCACCCGTCGTCAGAAAAAGAATATTCAGCTGGCTAACGAGAGCAACGCCCTCAAGGCCAAGTTCATCAGCAATATCGCAGCACAACTCGAGCCTACCTTCCGTAAACTCGACAGCCGTCAGCCTGAGGTGCAGGCACTGCTTGACTTCTCCAGCCATATACAGACGCTCTCTGAACTTGAGAACAGCAAGGAACCGGTTGAGATGGAGGACGTTCAGGTGCAGCAATTCTGTGAAGACCTGATGAATCAGGTGCGCGACCAGGCGAAGAATGATGTCACTATCACAGTCAACGCCCCCAAGATGAGTGTGCCCATGAATCGCGAGTACGTCAGCCACATCCTGCTTCATCTTTTGCAGAATGCCGTAGAATACACTCCTGAGGGTGGCAAGGTAACCCTCGAATACAAGAAGCGCGGACAGCATAGCCATCAGTTCCTTGTATCCGACACAGGTGAAGGCATCCCCGAGGAGCAGCGCGACGATCTCTTCAAACCGTTCCTCGAAATCCGTGACCTTACACAAGGCGACGGTCTTGGATTGCCTATCTGCAAACAGATGGCTTTGCATATGAATGGTGATCTCGACATCGACCCCGTATTCACCAAAGGCACCCGCTTCGTCCTTGAGTTGCATACTTAAAGAAACGTATGTATTTTACTGGTATTATTATTGCTATTGTGACGTTTCTCACAATTGGTATTTGGCACCCCATTGTCATCAAGACAGAGTATCATTGGGGAACGTGGCCATGGGTGATTTACCTGGTGGTGGGACTGGCGTGCTGCGGCGCGGCATTGTTTGTTGAGAACGTGTATCTGTCATCGTTTCTGGGTGTTTTCGGAGCCTCGGCACTATGGGGCATCGGTGAGCTGTTTGAACAGAAGAAGCGCGTGGAAAGAGGTTGGTTCCCTAAAAACCCCAAGCGCTCAAAAGTTTCATAATCTTTTTCTTGTGTATCAACTCGGAATAAGGCGTCACAAAAAGCAGCAATTTATTTTGCCCAGCATTTTTTTTTTAGTAATTTTGCCGCCGAAAAAAAACGAAGAGATACAACAACTAATTATTTTATTTATGAAAAGAATTATTCTTTCACTTGTCGTGCTTTTGGGCGTTACTGCTGCTCAGGCAGCGAAACCTCGTACGTCACTGCAAGTGTACAACACAAAGAAGCAGACCATCACAGGTTTTGGCGGTGCTTGCTGCGATGGTGCTATGAAACCGTTTGGCGATGACAATGCTTGTGTCGGTAAACTCTATGGAGCAAAGTCGAAAATCGGACTGAACATTCTACGTATGGAGATCTCGCCAAGTTTCACTGGTGATAACTGGGGTGACTACGACTGGAATGGTTCTTTGAAGTCAGCCAAGACCGTCAAGAATCGAGGTGGCATTGTCTTTGGTACTCCATGGTCTCCTCCTGGTGATTATAAAACCAACGGCACGGCACAGGGTGGTAATGCTGAAAATCAAGGTTACCAGAAAGGTAAGTTGCGTGAGGACTGCTACGACAAGTTCTTCCCGTGGTTTAATACCTTCCTGAAATGGATGAAAGGCCATGGCGTCGTCATGGATGCCGTATCCATCCAAAACGAGCCCGACTGGTGGGTCAGCTACTCCGGCTGTCTCTATGAGCCGGAGGAACAGGTTAATCTGATTAAGAACTATGCCCACATGCTCGACCGCGAGACATACGATGGTGTACGTATCATCAGCGCCGAGCCATTGGGATTCAGGGCCGATTATTACGATGCTTTGTTGAAGGACCAAACTTGTCGCGAACAGGTGGACATCTTTGCCGGACACATCTATGGCCACTTGCCTCTGCAGTACATCAAACCTGTTGCCAAGAAGGCACTTCCGTTAGGCAAGGAGGTTTGGATGACTGAGCACTCCGTGACCGACAACATTGACCATATGCCCACTTGGGAAGAGAACCTGATTTTTGCCGAGGAGCTCAACGAGTGTATGCTGGCAGGATGCACAGGTTACATTTACTGGTATCTGCGTGCACACTGGGCGTTTGCTGGCACAGGACAGGCATGGACTTATAATGACAAGAGTTACAACTTCCCTGAGAATAAAAAGGACGAACTGCTACCCCGTGCCTTTGTTATGTCACACTTCTCCAAGAATGTCACAGGTTCCACGCGTCTGAAGACCGACTATGACGAGATAGAGGGACGTACGAAGGAGGAGGTTCCCTTGAACTATGAATTTTCAGCTTATGCCAAGGGCGACTCTATCATCGTGATGGCTATCAATACGACTGAGAAGACTCGTGACTTGAAGATAACTCTGCCTTACAATGTGAAGAGCGGTATGTTATGGTTGTCAACAGGCAATGAGGACGAAAATCTGTGTCAGAAGTCGGACCTTGACATTCCAGAATCGACAGATTCGTATCTTTACGAGATGCCAGCAAAAAGTCTGAACACCTTTATCTTCATGGCCGACAATGGCAGCACGGCCATTGAGAATGTAAATCTGATTGACGACGATGACGCTCCCAAGACCTACTACGACCTGCACGGACGGCGCTTGGATACGCCACACGGCCTCTGTATTGAGAGAAGTGCTAATGGAAAGTCCAGAAAAGTTATGATGTAATCATGTCATCGAACATAAAAACGGGGTTGGTACCGAATGCCAACCCCGTTTTATTATTCTTCGTTTGCTTAATCACTCAAAACCTTGCGGCTATGCTTGACGCCGTTTTCATCGGTATATTGCTCAATGACAATGCCACGATGGTTCTGACCTTCTGAAAGGCTACGGCCAGAGAGATCGTAGATTTTTCGCTGAACAGGTTTACTGTTCTCTATCGTCTGGATATCAGAGGTGCCAATTTCATGGAACTGCCATGAATCTACATACACATTCTCTGCCTCAGTAACAATGAAATAGAGAAGACTCTTCACACCTTTGAATTTTGCCAGCTTATCTTCAGGAATCTCGATAGTGTGGTCTTCAAAATCCGTTGACGAAAATTCAATGGTAGCTATTGCGTTCTTTGGATTAAAGTTGGTGCGAATATCAATCTTGCCGGTTCCCTTGGCGCGCAGGATGATTTTATCAGCACCCGTTGTACCGAAATCCACCTTACGCACATTAATCCACGAACCGACCTCCATCTTCACCTGCATATTCTCGGAAGCGTCGTTGCCCAATGTGCTGATTTTGGTATTCTTCTTGATGTTGGTAATGTCTTCATATTCCACACCACCACAGTTGGCCATCGTTTCCATCTGTTGCAGCTCATAAGGATTCATGCTTTTGATTTGCGTGACACCCTCATGATTCAACGTGACACGGTTAATAGTTGCTGTTGATTCGTTCACTGTTGCCTTATTTACGCAGATAGAACGGTAGTCACCAGCACTGGCATCTACGAGACCATTACTCTTCATCACATCCAACAGGATACTTCCATGATTGTGGTAGATGTGGTAGTACTTGCCCTGGAACTTCTGCAGATGCGAGTGGTTGTTGCCTGAAACCCCTGGGCCATAATAGTCTTTGTACACCCATGAGTTGGGATCCGTAGGATTGTCACTGACCATATAACACATGGTGCCGCCACCAGGTGCACTGGCAGTAATGCCATGCTCGCTCTTATAAGTGTTCCATTCAGTATTATCACGGTTAGCCCAGTTCGAGCAGTAAGTATAGACATACTTGCCACCAATGTAATTCAGCTCATTAGCCTCAAAATGGTAGGGGGCAGGTATCTTAGCTGCCGAACCATCTACTTCAGTCATCGAGGGCTTTAACTTGATGATACGGGCAGCTTCAGGAAAAAACTTCTTGTCAGGGCCAAGGCCACCGAAAGAAATCCAGCCCACACCGTTATCGTCAATGACAGCACCTGGGTCAAAATTGGCATTTGTTCCCTGCTTGTTGGCACCTGGAGTATCGTAAGTAATCATCAGCTTTTTGTTAGGCGATGTCCATGGACCGATGGGGGACTCAGCCTTCAGCACACCGACACCATGACTGCTATTGCAGAAATAGAGGAAGAACTCGTCCTTGTCCGTTTCGGCATTATGACGCCAGGTAACGGACGGGGCCCACGAAACTCCGTACCCTACATACCACGGGTTACTCGTCCATCCAGAACAGATTTTCTTCGTGTCAATGGTTCCGTGGAACGTCCAGTTCACCATGTCGTCGGTCGAAAACACGACAATTGATTTGATGCTTCCATAAGTGTTATCACCTTTCTTACCGTTGGCAAGAAATTCCTGATGGTCGTTGGATCCATAGACATACAGACGACCGTTGTACTCCAGGGCCGTCGGATCAGCACAAAAGACGTTAGCACTGATGGGGTTGTTATAGCCCGACCCCTTACAGTCCGGTGCTGCCGTTTGTGCATTAATTTGTAAACTAGCCGTGATGAAGGCTGCTGTAATGAATAGTTTCTTGTACATAATTATATATTAATGATATTTTCACACAAGTTCGACTTTATTGATGTCCTGCTCCTTTTCACAATAGTGGCAGGTGAGGATGCCGTCAGCCACGTGGAAATGGGTTGCCATGGGCTCGTTGTTGGTGATGCACTTGGGGTTGTTGCACTTCACGATGCCCTTGATGACAGCAGGAGTTTCGACGGTCTTTTTCTCAACGACCTCGTAGTCACGGATGATGTTGAGGATAACCTTCGGGGCCACGACAGAGAGACGCGAGATCTCGTCATCAGTAAAAAACTTGTCGCTGACCTTGATGATACCCTTATTGCCAACCTTCTGCGAGGGGTAGTTATTACCGATAGTGACAGGAGTCTTCAGGTCGAAAAGTCCTAGAAGGTTGGCCACCTGATAGGTCTTGGTGGCGGGTATGTGGTCGATGACGGTGCCTTGCTCGATGGCGGCAACCAGGCGTTCTTTCTTGTTCATAATCTTCTTCGTTATAACGTTATTACGGTATTATGGTATTATGGGATAATGGTTTTATCCTTTCTGACTTCGTCTAAGCTGATGCCGAGGACGTCGCAGAAAATGGCTTCGCGGGCGAAGAGTCCGTTGCCGGCCTGCTGGATGTAGTAGGCGTGAGGATTGTCATCGACGTCGTAGGCAATCTCGTTGACGCGGGGCAGGGGATGGAGAATCTTCATGTTGGGCTTGGCCAGACGTAGCATATCATTATTTAATATGTACACGTTCTTGACGCGTTCGTATTCCATGAGATCCGAGAAACGTTCTTTCTGCACGCGGGTCATATATAGAATGTCAGCATCGGCAATGACCTTTTCATTGAACGCCGTATGTTCCTGATACTGAATGCCGTGCTCTTTGCAGTAGATTTTGTATTCCTGCGGCATGGCAAGCTCTTTGGGGGCCACGAAATGGAACGTAGGATTGAAATGGCGCATGGCCATGATGAGCGAGTGGACGGTACGGCCGTACTTCAGGTCGCCAACGAGATAGATGTTGAGGTTTTCAAGTGTGCCTTGTGTCTTATAGATAGAGTAGAGGTCCAGCATACACTGTGAGGGATGCTGGTGGGCACCGTCACCGGCATTGACGATAGGCACGTTGGTAACCTCCGAGGCATACTGGGCTGCGCCCTCGATGAAGTGGCGCATCACGATGACGTCGGCGTAGTTGGAAACCATTGAGATGGTGTCTTTCAGCGTCTCGCCCTTGGTGCCGCTAGTAACTTTCGGGTCGGCAAAACCGATGACACGGGCGCCAAGACGGTTGGCGGCAGTCTCGAAAGACAGTCGTGTGCGGGTGGATGGCTCGAAAAAAAGGGTTGCTACTACCTTGCCTTTCAGTAACTCACGGTTAGGGTGACGTTCAAACTCCTGTGCCATCTCAATCATATAGAGAATCTTCTCCTTTGTGAGGTCGGCAATCGTTACAAAATCATGCTTTTCCATCTCTTTTAGTCTAAATGATGGTGCAAAATTACAAAATTCTTCTGAATAAACACGCAAAATTCAGAAATTATGTGTAATTTTGCACTCAACTTAGTATATTTTCAGTCATGAGAAAGTTTATAGTACGTACTTTGTGGGCACTTTTAGTGGCATCCATACTGACGGCAGGACTGGCCTTTTATGCCATTAACGAAGGTTGGATTGGCTATATGCCTCCCATTGAAGATCTGCAGAATCCTATCAACCGCTTCGCCACCCAGATAATATCGGCAGACGGACGTGTGATGGGTACTTGGAACTATAACAGGGAGAACCGTATCATAGTTGATTATACCCAGTTGTCGCCGTCACTGGTACAGGCACTGGTGGCTACCGAGGATGTCCGATTCTACGACCATTCGGGCATTGACTTCTATGCTTTGGGACGAGCCAT
>ONKX01000068.1 GCA_900318555.1 uncultured Prevotellaceae bacterium
TTCGCAAAACTTTCACAAACTCGCGAAAAAGGCCAAAACTTTCGCAAAAACTTTCCAAAACTTTCGCACGATGAAGATTTCCTTTCATCGTGCTTTTTTTATGTCTACTTTTGCATTGTCAACGAACGGAAACGGGGATTGACAAGCGATCTTTGACTTAGTGGAACAACGGACACGACAGGAAGGCCTGGCGGAAGAGAAACTATATACGATGAGATACACACACACAATCACGCGCACATGTGTGCGTTCATTTTTTTATTTTTAAACTACAAGCAAAACAATGAAAAAAACAGCAATTACGATCAGTATGATCAACGAACAAGGTATGAATCGCACGGAGGGTCAGACCCTTTGTGCGGTGGATGGTGAGCAGCGCATGACATCCATGGAGATTGCAGAGCTCACAGGTAAACAACACAAAGACGTGCTCAAGGCTATCCGAAACATGGAGCCAGCATGGTTGAAAGTCAACGGGCGCAATTTTGCGCTGGTTGAATATCAGGACAAGAAAGGCGAACTTCGTCCCTGCTACTTACTGTCGAAGACTGAGTGCCTCTACATCGCCACGAAGTTTAACGACGAGGCGCGCGCACGACTGGTAATAAGGTGGCAGCAGCTGGAGGAGGATCGTCGTGAGGCTTTGGAGTGGGAACGGTGGAAGGCTCGCTGGAGTCAGATTGAGCGTCCGCAGGGTCAGCGACTGCTGGGCGTGAGCGACGAGGAGATTCTGGACGAGGCCGACGACATCATCGGCGACGAGCTAGACGAGCTGAACCGCGACAGCGACGACTGCTACTCACCGACGGACATCGGTGCACCCTTCGGACTGGAAGGTCGCGATCTGAACTCGTTTCTCTGCGACAAGGGCATCATCCGGTGGTCGAAAGGCCAGTGGCGACTCACGCCGAAGTTCATGCATCAGGGACTGACGGAAGACCGCAGCTTCATCTATCACGATCGCAACGGTCACCGCAAGACGCAGTCGCGACTGGTGTGGACGGAGAAAGGCCGCGACTTCGTGCTGGGACTGATAGGATAAGGACAACAAGAAAACCACATTATTAACAACTTGAGCGAAGCGGGGGGAATCATATGAGCGCCAGTAATGGTGTAGGGCCCAATCTCAACGTGAACCTCAGCAAAACCCTCAAGTAAACAATGATTATCAAAGTAAAAATCTCCCAAGAATCATGGGACAGGCTGCAATCGGGCAGTCGGAGAATGGAAGGAACATTAGGCTACGACAAGTGGACGGGTGAGGTGGACTTTAACGCCTTTAACCGCAAGTCGCGCGAACCTGGTTATGTGGCACCACCGGATGCTGTGCTGTATGAGTCGGCAAACGGATGGCTGCGTCAGAGCAAGCGCAGATTCAAGATCTTTGTCAGCGCGAAGTGCAGCATCGGACGCAAGCGTTCTGCTGACCAGCTGCTGAGCGAGGCTCGTGAACTGACGGACTACCTGAAGCACACGAAGACCATTGAGGAAATCATGGACGAGGTTTAACCAACACAAAAACGATTGAAAAAATAACTAACAATGTTTTGTATTCAAGACAATCAGTATGTTTCTCCAGCAGTGCCAGGCACTGCGGAGAAACTGAACGAAATCCTTGATTCACCGAAGGTAAAGTGGAAGATCACCACCATCCGGGCAGTCAGGGAACCCGGGGCCATCAAGCTATGGGCTTCGAACAGCGACTTCCAGAAATACTGCCTGAAGGAAGCTGGGAAGAAGAAGGTTGGCGAGGCATTTCAGGCACTCACCGATGAGGAAAAGCTGATGCGATGGGCTACATCGCTGAAGGAATCGTTGCCTCCGCTGATATTCGGAGCACGCGACTTCGACGAGATGCCTCTGAAGAAAGACCCCACGAAAACCATGAAACGCAGGGTGCTGGCAGGAATCCATCTGTCGGGACTGTTCATGTTTGACGTTGACCACGTGGACAATCCGCGTGAGATTTTCGAAAGGACACAGGTGGAGGGTTTCCCTTGGGAGGTGGTGTTTGCGCACCTGACCTCTTCGGGACACGGCCTGAGGCTGGTATGTAAGGCTCATATTGACGGAAACATTGCGGACAACCAGATAGAACTGGCCAAGGCCCTGCATGTAAAGGCTGATGCAAGCTGTATCGATGCGTCGAGGATTTCGTATGCTCCCATGCGCGAGGACATCTATTATCTGAACGAAAAAGAATTATTGAACTATTACAACGAAGAATTTGACAAGAAGTATTGTGAAGCGTATAGAAATGGGAAAACAGAACCAATTATCCACAAAGAAGGGTTCGATGGGGGCGACGACAGCGAGCCCGTCAGTGGTGAGCCAGTTACAGCCACCACCGAGTGTCCGGACACCTACCACGGAGTCAGCTACAAGAAAATCTGCGAAGCGTGGCAGGAAGCCCAAGGTGGCACCCCAGCCGTTGGAGACCGCCATCGGACAATGCTGCAGCTGGCTCTCGACCTGCGGTATATCTGCGACAACGACCCAGAGGTGGTCTTTAGGGCCCTTGGACTGTGCGGATTTGTGCAGGACGTCATTCACGAGCGTGGAGAACAGGAAGTCCGGGGCGTTGCTGATACGGCTTGTGGTCGTCAACTCTATCGTGAAATCCCGAAAAGGATGCGACAGGTGCTTGAAAGTGCTGGTGTACAAGACCTCGACGGCAGCACAGCTGGACGCCCTGTGGCAGCAGTTGACATCCCTTACGAGCAGTTCGCTCAGAGGCTGGAGCCTCTCCTTAGCGCTCCTTATGCCGAAGCCTGTCGCGGAGTGAGCCGTCAGAACTGGATTGGTGCGGTGTTTGCCTCGGGCGCGATGTACTGCACGCTGATGACGCGCTGCTGGTATGAGCATTTCAGCGGTGCCAAGCAGCGGATGAACCCGCAGGTGCTAATCATCGGACATCCTGCCTCGGGTAAGTCGTTTGCCAAGGAGCTGGACGACCAGATCATGTGTTCGATGCGTGCGCAGGACGAGGAGGTCAGGGCGCAGGAGACACGCTACAAGCAAGAACAGAAGAAGCGCGGGACATCGTCGAAGGCGCAGAAGCAGGACGCGCTGACGGAACCGGAGGGGATGATACGTTACCTGCCCACGAAGACGTCGAACAACATCTTCTTCCGACGTCTGAAACGGGCGAAGGAACTGATAGACGGGGATATCATGCCACTGCATCTGTATATGTTCGACTCCGAGCTGGACTCGTCGATATCCGCCCAGAGCGGTGGTGCATGGATCGGGAAGCACGACCTGGAACTGAAGGCGTTCCACAACGAGCTGAGTGGTGTGGACTACGCCAATGGCGACTCCATCAACGACATCCTGCCTGTGTATTGGAACTCGGTGACGACGGGCACGGCAGTCTCGCTGCACAAGAAATTCACGTTGCGAAATATCAACGACGGACTGTGCTCGCGTGTGGCCATCTTCCTGATGGAACGTGCGAACTTCCAGATGGTGGGCAAGAAGGTGGTGGACTGGAAGAACAACGAGGCCCTGAAGACGTGGGGCTTTAAGTTCGAACAGCTACACGGTCAGCTGCCGCTGGAGCGGTTGACAGACCACGTGTACGACCTCTGCGAGCTGTCAGCACAGGAGGCGGAGGCTGCCGGTGACCTGGTGCTGGACTATCTGAGGAAGCGTGCGGTGTTCTATGCCACATGGTTTACGGTGCCTCGCATCGTAGCCCGCCAGTTTGACGCGTTCAAGAAGACGGGCGAGCTGGAAATCACCGACGACGACCTGAAGTTTGCCACGCTGATGTACGATGCCGTCATCTGGTTTCAGGACTACTTCTTCGGGCAGATGTTGCAGGATTCGTGGGACAATGCCGAGCGCGAATACGTGCCCCGCAGGAAAAACTCGAAGAATGCCGATGCTTATCGCAGCCTGCCAGAGATGTTCACTGCAAAAGATGTGATGATAATCCTTGATATTGAGCAGGCTGCTGCCAACAAGCAGTGTACGCGTTGGCTCACTCATGGATTCATAGAACGCATCAAGCAGGGGAAATATAAGAAAATCTTTAAGGAAATAGTAGTATGAACAACGTAGAAATCAACAAACAAGCACGACTCAGCGAGCACTTTACGCTCGCTGAGTTAACCAAAACGAGTGTGAAGACGGCAGATAAAAATATCCCTTCGCACGTACATATCGAGAATTTGAAGCGACTCTGCGGGTGGTTGGAGATGCTTCGCAGTGAATATAATAGGCGGTATGGAAGCCTCACCCCCGGCCCCTCTCCGAATGGCGAGGGGAGTGAATACAAAGAGGAGCCGATTATCATCAATAGCGGCTATCGTTCTGAGGCGGTGAATAAGGCCGTGGGTGGTGTGGCTGGGTCGAACCACCTGACGGGCTGTGCGGTGGACATCCACGTGTTGGGTAAGGAACAGGCGATACGCTATGCGTGTATCTTGTTAGACATCGCTGATGAATCGCAGGAGGACTTCGACGAGCTCCTGATAGAGCAAAGCGCTAAGAGCCTCTGGATTCACTTCGCCGTCCGTCCCTTCGCCAACAGGCGTCGGATAAGGCTGATGAAAGGCTAGGCGAGTTCGTTAAATATGCCAAAACGGGCCCATCATTTGGTGGGCTCGTTTTTCGTAACCTTACTGCAAGCGGCGGGAGGCGTTGTAGTATGCCTGATAGGAACTGAAGCCTGACTCCTGTGCCGCAATATCCTTCGTGGTGGTTGGGTGCTGCTGCATATACTGTTCGTAATGGTCCAGACGCAGGCGGTTGACGTAGTTGAAGAACCCTCCGAAGCGTTCCTTGAAGGTTCGCGATACGTAGGTGCGGTTGGTGGCGCAGTATTCTACCACTTGATCAATCTTCAGGTGCGGATTCAGATAGCCCTTCTGCTGGTCGACATACTCCTCAATCTTCTTGGCAATCTCATTCATGCGTTCCTCCATGAGTACGTGTTCGCGAACTTCCGTCTCGGCATCGGCCTCCGTTTCGTCATCGATGTTCTCTGACAGGATGACCCTGCGGCGCCAGACGGGCATAACCGTCAACAGCAGGATAATGTTGAACACCGACAAGGGCAGCAGCATGCAGGCCAGCACCGTGGGATTGTCAGTGAGGAATGCAGGCCACAGGAAGGGCGTCAGGAATACTGGCGAGAGCCACACGCGCTGGGCATAAGCCAGCGGGAAGTCGTCAGGGTTGGAGTAATTGTCGTCTCGCGCTTCGGCAATACATCTCCACACCTTCCACATGGAAAACAGGCAGTAGGGGATGGACAGCAGGCTGACTGCCAGCACAATCCACTGCTGCATCTCGATGCCTTTGGCACTGAGCACCTCGCCCGGCACCCATGCATTGATGACGAGCGGCGCCATGGCAATGATGATGAATATGGCAAATATCCAGCTGACGTTCTTCCACTTGATGCGTTGCTTCACGGTGCCGAAAAACATGAACAGGAGCACGCCGCAGTAGAAATAATAGGTAGCAGGGAAGTATGACTTCACCAGCAGCCATGCTGACGGGCTGGTGGGGTCGAAAACGTATGGCAACAGCAATGTGGCCATGGAATAGATGATGATCTGCAGTTTTCTGTCGGGCCAGATGTAGGCTCTGTTCTTCTTGGGCTGCTGACAGGTATGGAACGCCCTCATGGCCGAAAACAACCAGCAGGTAACGATGTAAACCGTCATCGAAACGCCATACCAATAATATGTATTGTCTATCATTGATGTGTTGGATTAATTTATATTTTCGCTGCAAAATTACAAATAATCCGTAAAATAAACATCAAAATCAGTCAATTTTTACCGATTTATATATTTATTGCTTGATTTTTATCTATCGTTTGGGGTGAAAGGTGTAATTTTGCCACCAAATTTTACGAGTGTATAATTTACCATTAAAAAATAATAATATAATAAGGTATTAGTTATGAAAAAATCAACTATGATGCTGCTGACGCTGATGTCAGTCATGATGTTTTCGTGTAAGGACAAAGACTTATACGATCCCAACGCAGTGAAACCCGGTGAGGAACAGAAAGTGGCCAACACCTTCGACTTCTCGACCGTTCAGGATGTGATGCTGACTGTGGATTATTCGGCATTCAACACCCACGGACCGGTATTCTTCAGTATTTATCATGAGAATCCCTTCGTAGGTGAGGGTGAGGACGAACACCTGGACGAGAACATCAAACCCATTTACGAGGACTATACGGACAAGAGCGGACGCTTCAACCAGACCGTCGAACTGCCTGCATACGCCAAGCACCTGTATGTGGTGACGGGTAATTTCTTTGTGACCGAAAGGCTGATGGAGACTGACGTACAGAATGGTGGTGCCAAGGCCACAGCCAAGTCTGCCGGCACTCGTGCTGCCAGCCGTGCTGTCACACGCAGAGGAGCACAGACCAACGATGTTTCAAAAATGCCACAGCTCTCGTTCAACGTCGACGACAACGGTAATAAAATCGGCGAGCGCGTCTATCAGGACTGGCAGACGCCCCTGGGCACTTGGGATGATAGGAGCGGAGCTCCCAGCTACCTCATTGACAAGAGCAAGGTTGACCAAGAGCTCATCTTCAGCGACGAGGATATGGAAGGCTTGTATGCTACCGTAAGTCAGGTGCTGAATGCCAACAAGGCCTGCAGAAAGACCTACCGCGACCACGAGGATCTGGTGCTGGACAAGGCCTCAGAGGTGACCATCACCATGCTCGGCGGCAGCACCTGCTGGAACAGTTCGCTGGGATACTACTATTATGAGGTTGGCAAGGAGCCCACTGATACGAAAGACCTGAACATCATCATGCTGTTCCCCAACACGCAGGACGGCAACTGGGCGAGATTCGACAGCCGCAAAAACGACTATAACGGCAACATCGGCGTCAACCGCGGCGATGCCATTCAACTGATGTACTATCCCAACATTGCCGACGGCGACCTGAGCGTAGTTTCCAACGTATTCCCTGCTAACACCAAGATTGGTTTCATCCTGAAGAGCCACGGATGGGGTATGCAGGGTGAGGACTACGTCATCAAGGGATTCGCGGAAAACGACCGAAAGTATAACGTGTGGGGCGCATCAACACCAGGACTGTCATACTGCAAGGTACCCGCAGGATTTGAGAACAAGAAGTCGCCTTACCAGTATCCCAATCCCGATGGCGACAGCCGTTCGGCGAAGTTTGCCTACAAGACCGTTGATGGCGGCAAGTATGCCATCGTCTCCTTCGAGGATGCCTGCAACGACGAGGACTACGACGACGTCATCTTCGCACTTAAGCCCATCAATGCTTTCAAACCGCTGCCCGAGATTGAATCCGACCGCGTCGTCACCGAGGGCGTCTATGCCTTCGAGGACCTGTGGCCTGCCCAGGGCGACTACGATATGAACGACGTGGTAGTCGACTTCAAGCACGAGCGTGAAATGACGCGCAACAATACCACCGAGAATTTCAAGACCATTTATCAGACGTTCTACCTCACCACCTATCAGAACTACGTCACACTGGTCAGCGGACTGGCTCTGAAGCTGAACACGAAGAAAAAGCCCACCAGCATCGTGATGAAAAAGATTGCAAGTGGCTCTGACGACGAGGAGACAGTGACGTTTGAGAACGACGGCAGTATCTATTACCTCACCAACGACGTGAAGGCAGAACTCGGAACGACATACATTTTGGAACTCTTCTACAAAGATGGAGTGGGGAAGGACGATCTGGCGTCCGTAGAGCCTTTCATCTTCCGCAAGGAGGCTAACGACCAGGAGTGGGAGGTACACATCCCCTACGAGGTACCTACTGCCAAGATGGACTTCAGCTATTTTGGTAAGGGCGACGACGCCTCGAAGGTGAGCGACAACATCTTCTTTGTCCGTAGCGGCAACTATCCCTTTGCGTTCTATCTTGCTGGCGTAAACATCGATGCCTTCAAGGACACCATCCTGCTCAGAGCGAACGAGAGCAAGATGATCGATAAACTCTATCCTGACTTCCTCGATTGGAGCCTGTCGAAGGGAACCGAAAAAGAGCAATGGTATCTCTCACCTGCAAGGTGATGAATTGGCTTTTCCCGGGTATTCGCGCTAAAGCGAATAATCCGGGATAAGCCATTGTCGATTAGATAATTCCTACGGATTTTATCATTTTTTTCAGATTTTTCTTGGGAGGACCCAGTGTTCCAGGCAGGTTTTGCTTATTGCTTCTAATACATAGCAAAAGAAAAAATAGAGAAAGGTTCCGCGGAGCTTTTCTCTATTTTTTTTGTATGTCGTTTTGTTTACGTCAGTGACCCTGCCTGCGAAACGTTATCCGCAGAAGAAGAGGACGACGATCTGGGCGGTGAAGATGCGCAGGAACATGGCCAGCGGATAGACCGTCGAATAGCCCAGGGCGGGAGCCTCTTTAGAGCAGATGCTGTTGGAGTAGGCGAGGGCAGGGGGATCGGTGTAGGTACCGGCTATCATTCCCGCCAGGGTGAAGTAGTTGAACTTGTAGCGTATGCGGGCAATGGGACCTACGATGAGAATCGGGATGATTGTAATGAGGAAGCCCGTGAGGACGTATAGCAGTCCGTCGCCATCGACCACCGTGGCAAGGAATCCTGCACCAGCCTTGATACCCACGGAGGCCAGGAAGAGCACGAGACCAATCTCGCGCAGCATCATGTTTGCCGAAGTGGTGGTGTAGGTCACGAGGTGTATCTTGTAGCCGTAGCGGCCAATGAGGATGGCGATGATGAGCGGGCCACCAGCGAGACCGAGTTTGACGGGTACAGGCATGCCGGGAATCATCAGCGGGAACGAGCCGAAGATGAGTCCGAGGAAGATGCCGACGAAGATGGTGGCGATATTGGGGGCGTTGAGCTTGTTGCTGGAGTTGCCCATGCGGATAGCTACGCGGTTGACGGCTTCCTCGGGACCTACGACGCGAATCTTATCACCCACCTGCAAGGGCAGGCTGGCAGAGGCGAAGAGGTCGATGCCGTGACGGGTGACGCGCGTGACATTGACACCGTGAACGCTGGAGAAATGCATCGAGGCCAGCGTCTTGCCGTTGATCTTTGGATTGGTGATAAGCACGCCCTTGGAAATCATGGGTTCTTCCTGTTGTTGCTGTTCGAGGTCGATATCGACAACAGGGCCGATGAAGGCGATGATGGCCTCGTAGTCGGCCTCGGCACAGACAATGAGCATCTTGTCGCCCAGATGGAGCTGTGTGTTGCGGTTGGCAATGGTGATGTCGCCGTTATGCTCGATGCGCGAACAGACGAAGTCGCGGTTCAGGAACTCGTGAACCTGAAGAATGGTTCTGCCCTCCAGATATTGGTTGGTGACCTCCACGTGCATTTTGTAAGGCTTCTTGTTGGTCTTTGTGCCCTCCAGCTGTTGCAGTTCCTCCTCCTCTTGCTCCAGATGGACACCGCAGATATACCTTATTAATATAATAGCACCGATGATGCCCAGCACACCGAGGGGATAGGCACAGGCGTAGGCCGAGGCAATCTGCGGGGCGTTAGAGCCGAAGACGGTGCCCAGCGCCTCGTTGGCCGCACCAAGACCGGGGGTGTTGGTGACGGCACCATAGAGCGTTCCGACCATCATGGGCAGGTTCATCTTGTTGCCAGTGTCGAAGAAGATGTAGTAGCAGGCGAACATGACGAGGATGTTGAGCAGGATGGCTGTCGCCGCCAGTCCATTGAGCTTAATACCCTGAGTACCAAAGCTTTCGAAGAAACCGGGACCCACCTGCATACCAATCATAAAGACGAAGAGGATGAGTCCGAAATCCTGTGCGAAATTGAGGATGGGTGTGGGAGCCGTGAATCCGATGTGTCCTGCGACGATGCCGGCAAAGAGCACGAATGTGACGCCCAGCGAGACGCCCGCAATCTTGATCTTGCCCAGATAGACACCCACGGCTATGACGACGGCGTAGAGTAGCACGATGTGGGCTACGGAATCCGTCGAAATGAACAATTCTTTTAACCAGTGAAATGATTCCATAAAGTACTTTTCTTGAAATTGGCTGCAAAATTACTATTTTTTTGCTCAAAACGTGCAAGAATGTGCCACTATTTTTCATAAAAACAAAATATTTATTAAATTCTTAATAATTCTTCGTTATTTCAGAAATAATGTGTACCTTTGCAGGAAATTCTTCGACCTAAAGGTGCGAAGTGTGATAATGCAATCTTAAAACAACTTATATAATAAACACATTTATGGCAAACAAAGAAAAACTCTTCAGCGAGTTTCAGGCTCCGACCAAACAGGAATGGTTGGACAAAATTGAAGTGGACCTGAAAGGTGCCGACTTCCAGAAGCGACTCGTGTGGAGAACGAATGAGGGCTTCAACGTACAGCCCTTCTACCGTCGTGAGGACCTGAAGGACCTCAAGACTCCTGATGCACTGCCCGGCGAATTCCCGTTCGTTCGCGGCAACAAGAAAGACACCAACGAATGGTATGTCCGCCAGAACATCGTTGTAGGCGGCGACCCCGTGGCAGCTAACAAAAAGGCGCTGGACATCCTGATGAAGGGTGTGGACAGTATCGGTTTCAAACTGGGACATGACGAGGTGAGCGCCGAGTATATCGACGCCCTGTTGAAGGACATCCGCCTGGACATCGTGGAGGTGAGCTACCGTGCCTGCCTGCGTCACGCCCTCGAACTGGCTGACCTGCTGGTGGCCTATTTCGAGAAGAAGGGCTACGACAAGGAGAAGATCGTGGGTGGCGTCGGTTTCGACCCCATCGAGCGCATGCTGATGAAGGGCAAGGACTCGTCTTTCCTGCTGCCTGACATGCCGAAACTGGTGGAGAAGCTGAAGGACTATCCCAACCTGCGTTGTGTGATGGTACACAGCGACCTGCTGAACAATGCCGGTGCGTATATCGTGCAGGAAATGGGTTACGCCCTGGCTTGGGGTAACGAGTATCTGCAGGAGATGGTGGATGCTGGTGTGGACGTCGATTTGGCTGCGAAGAAAATCAAGTTCTACATGGGTATTTCAGAGAACTACTTCATGGAGATTGCCAAGTTCCGCGCCTGCCGTATGCTGTGGGCACAGATTGTGAAGCAGTATGAGCCCAAGTGCGACTGCGCGTGCAAAATGATCATCAACGCCTCGACATCGACGTACAACCAGACCGTGTTTGACAGCTATGTCAACCTGCTGCGTTCACAGACGGAGGCCATGAGTGCTGCACTGGGTGGTGTACACTCGATGGTTGTCACACCGTTCAATGCTCCTTACGAGAAACCCAACGAGTTCAGCGAGCGTATCGCCCGCAACCAGCAGTTGCTGATTAAGGAGGAGGCTCACTTCGACCGTATCGTCGACCCGTCAGCAGGTTCGTACTATATCGAACACCTCACCGACGCACTGGCTCAGGAGGCTTGGAAGCTGTTCCTGAAAGTGGAGGACGAGGGTGGTTTCCTGGAGGCCGTCAAGAAGGGTACTATTCAGGAGGACATCAACGCCACGAACGTCAAGCGTCACGGCGATGCTGCCAAGAGAAAGGAGTTCCTGCTGGGTACCAACCAGTTCCCGAACTTCACCGAGAAGAGCGAAGGCAAAGAACCATTGGCTCCTGCTGACTGTGTCGCAACCCACGCTGGCGATGCCGACGTGCCTGCTCTGCAGATTAGCCGTCTGGCCTCTGACTTTGAGACCCTGCGCCTGACGACGGAAAAGGCCAAGAAGGTGCCTGTGGCATTCATGCTGACGATTGGTAACCTCGCTATGCGTCAGGCTCGTGCACAGTTCTCGTGCAACTTCCTGGCTTGTGCAGGTTATAAGGTCATT
The DNA here is from genome assembly GCA_900318555.1 of uncultured Prevotellaceae bacterium. Classification (GTDB taxonomy): domain Bacteria; phylum Bacteroidota; class Bacteroidia; order Bacteroidales; family Bacteroidaceae; genus Prevotella. The sequence continues at coordinate 11,802 of ONKX01000068.1, forward strand.
GACAACCTCGGTTTCAAGACCGTTGAGGAAGGTGTTGATGCTGCGCTGGAGGCTGGAGCCGATATTGTGGTCATCTGCTCTTCTGACGATGAGTATGCTGAGTACGCTATCCCCGCCTTCAAGTATTTGAATGGTCGTGCGATGTTCGTCGTAGCTGGTGCTCCTGCTTGCATGGAGGACCTGAAAGCTGCCGGCATCGAGAACTACGTTCATGTGAAGTGCAACGTGCTCGAGACTTTGAAAGAATATAATCAGAAACTTGGTATTTAAAGAAAGGAGACTTGAATTATGCGTAAACAATTTAAAGATATTGATATCTATGCAGGCATCAAGGCTCAAGATGGTGCCAAGTGGATTAAAGACAATGGAATCGTAGAAAACTGGAAGACCCCAGAGCACATCGAGGTACGCCCGGTTTATACAAAAGAAGACCTCGAAGGTATGGAACACCTTGACTTCACAGCCGGTATTCCTCCTTATCTCCGTGGTCCGTACTCTATGATGTACCCCTTCCGTCCGTGGACTATCCGTCAGTATGCCGGATTCTCTACCGCTGAAGAGTCGAATGCATTCTATCGCCGTAACCTGGCTTCTGGTCAGAAGGGACTTTCTGTAGCCTTCGACCTGCCTACACACCGTGGTTACGACCCCGATAACGCCCGTGTTGTGGGTGATGTTGGTAAGGCTGGTGTCTCGATCTGTAACGAGGAGAACATGAAGGTGCTCTTCTCGGGCATTCCTTTGAACAAGATGTCAGTGTCGATGACCATGAACGGTGCCGTGCTGCCTATCCTGGCATTCTACATCGTGGCTGGTCTGGAGCAGGGCGCTCAGTTGGAGGAGATGGCTGGAACCATCCAGAACGATATTCTGAAGGAGTTCATGGTGCGTAACACCTATATTTATCCCCCCGCATTCTCGATGAAGATCATCGCTGATATCTTCGAGTACACTTCGCAGAAGATGCCGAAGTTCAACAGCATCTCTATCTCAGGTTACCACATGCAGGAGGCTGGTGCTACTGCTGATATCGAGCTTGCTTACACCTTGGCCGATGGAATGGACTACCTGCGTACTGGTGTGAATGCCGGTATCGATGTGGATGCTTTCGCACCTCGTCTGTCGTTCTTCTGGGCTATCGGTATGAACCACTTCATGACCACTTCATGGAGATTGCCAAGATGCGTGCAGGTCGTCTGTTGTGGGCAAAGATTGTGAAGAGCTTCGGTGCCAAGAATCCGAAGTCGCTCGCCCTGCGTACTCACTCTCAGACTTCAGGTTGGTCGCTCACCGAGCAAGACCCTTTCAACAACGTGGGTCGTACCTGTATCGAGGCTATGGCTGCTGTGCTGGGTCATACCCAGAGTCTGCACACCAATGCGCTTGACGAGGCTATCGCTCTGCCTACCGACTTCTCGGCTCGTATCGCTCGTAACACCCAGATCTATATCCAGAATGAGACTAAGGTGTGCAAGCAGATCGACCCATGGGCTGG
>ONKX01000048.1 GCA_900318555.1 uncultured Prevotellaceae bacterium
TGGGCCAGCTCCATGCGGCCATAGGAAGCAACCGGTAATCTGTAAGAATTTTCCATGTTTTTATATGCTTTTGTATAGGTACAAAGGTACAAAAAAATCGCGTAAAAACCGCATCTTTTCCATGAAAAATGTTACCATAAGTGATATAAAGCAAAGAGGATGTGCATTAACACATCCTCTTCTTTTTTTTTGTCGCTTAGTGCTTAGAGGTTCAGGCTCTTCTTGATAGCCTCAATCTTCTGCTCAGCAGCCTTCGTGCAACGCTCGTAGTCGGCAGCACCTGCGAAGCTGGGATCCTTGACTTCCGTGTAGAACTTAATCTTCGGCTCGGTACCAGAAGGACGAACAGAAACCTTTGTGCCATCCTCGCAGAACCACTGCAGCACGTTAGAGGTGTCAGGCATGTCGAGCTTCTCGACACTACCGTCAGCCTTCTTGGCCTCGAGGCTCTTGAAGTCCTTAGACAAGACGATCTTCGAACCACCCAGATCCTTCGGAGGATTAGCGCGGAAGTCGGTCATCATCTGCTTAATCTCATCGGCACCAGTCTTACCAGGACGTACCACGTTGATGGTCACCTCCTTCGAGAATCCGTACTCCTTGTAGATGTTCATCAACAGGTCGTAGAGCGTCATGCCGTTGTCGCGAGCCCAAGCGGCAATCTCACAAATCAGACAGATAGATGCAGGGGAGTCCTTATCGCGAACCTTGTCGAACGGCAGGAAGCCGAACGATTCCTCGCCACCGCCGATGTACTTCTTCTTGCCCTCGTTGACGCGAATCTCGTTGGCAATCCACTTGAAACCAGTGTAGCAGTCCTTCAATTCCACACCGTTTTTCTTGGCAATCTCGGCAATAACCTCGGTGGTTACGATGGTCTTTACGAGGAACTCGTTGCCCTTCAGCTGGCCGAGCTTCTTCTTGTTGGCGATGATGTACCAGCAGAACATCATACAGGTCTGGTTACCATTCAGAATCTCCCACTCACCCTTTGAATTACGGCAAACGATGGCCAGACGGTCAGCATCGGGGTCAGAAGCAATCACGAGGTCGGCATTGAGCTTAGTACCCAGCTTCATACCCAAGGTCATAGCCTCGGCATTCTCTGGGTTCGGGCTGACAACCGTTGGGAAGTTGCCGTCGATGACCATCTGCTCGGGCACGACGTGAATATTCTGGAACCCCCAAGAGCGCAGGGCCATCGGAATGATGACGCGGCCTGTGCCGTGCATGGGTGAATAGACGATGTTGAGGTCCTTCTGTCGCAGGATGACATCCTGATCGACCATAGCCTCCTTGACAGCCTGGATGTAGTCCCAGTCCATCTCACCACCGATGGGAATGATGAGGTCCTTGTTGCCCTCGAACTTCACATCCTCAATCTTCACCTTGTTCACCTCGTCGATGATACCCTTGTCGTGCGGAGCCAGCACCTGTGCACCGTCGTCCCAGTAAGCCTTGTAGCCATTGTACTCACGTGGGTTGTGAGAAGCGGTGACGTTGACACCAGCCTGACAGCCGAGCTGACGGATAGCGAACGAGATCTCTGGTGTAGGACGCAGGCTCTCGAAAAGATACACCTTGATGCCGTTGGCCGAGAAGATGTCGGCAACGGTCTCAGCGAACATACGTCCGTTGTTACGGCAGTCGTGACCTACAACGACGGCACTCTGCTTGCCAGGGAATGCCTTGTTGATGTAGTTGGCGAAACCCTGTGTAGCCATACCCACGATGTACTTGTTCATGCGGTTGGTACCAGCACCCATGATGCCGCGCAGACCGCCTGTACCGAACTCAAGGTTCTGATAGAAAGCGTCAATGAGATCCGACTTGTCGGGGTTGTCCAACATAGCCTGTACTTCCTTACGTGTCTCCTCATCAAAGGCCGGAGAGAGCCATACTTTTGCCAATGCCTCGCACTGTGCAATTAACTGAGCGTTATTTTCCATAATAATACAATTTGTTTTAGATTGGTTTTATAATACGCAAAGATACTGATTCTTTTTCAAAATCAGTATCACTTGACGTTATTTTTTGCTTTTTTTAAATATTCAGCGTCTTCAACACCCTGTCAATCTCGTCAAAACGCTTCCCCATGTTCAAATTCAGGTAGATGCGGTAAAGTGCCGGAGCCCATCGTTTTTTGTCGTCTGGAGCCAGTTTCCGATAGGCTTCCATATAGGGCCGTGCATCCTGGTACAATTTAACGAGTTGGGCATGATTCTTACGCGGTTCGTTTTCCTGTTCCAGTTTCAAGGCCCTGTTCAGATGAACTGTTGCAATATTGAAATAAGCCTCAGGCATGGTGTCGTTGAGGGCAATGAGTCGCTCGCTGGTTTTCAGACAGTCGTCGTAGTAGCCGGCATTCAGCTGAGCTATAGACTGAGCCAAAAGGAACAGCTGGTTGTCGGCATTTGTCTTCAGTCCCTGCTCCGTCAGTTTCAACACGTCGTCATACTGTCCCTTAGCCGTATAGAAATCTGCCAGTCGTGGGAAGAAGTAAGGATGTTCAGGATATTCGTCGTAGCCCAAAGTCAGCATAGCCACCAGGCCAGAATCATTTTGCTGCTGGATATATGCCTCACAAATGTATTGCAACGTAAAATCCCGCTTGGCACTATCGCCCAAAGCCAAGGTATGATAGCGCAACGTTTCCTCAGGTTGACGAAGCTTATAGCCACAGAATGTTGCCCAATAGGCAGCCTGCGCCATCAGCGTGTCGTTCTTCAGGTAGTCATAGCCCTGAAAGAGCGGCTGGCTGGCGGCATCCAGGTAAGTGGACAAGAAACTGAAGGCATCGGCATACTGCGCCTTACGGACCTGAAAGGTTCCTCCATAATACAAGTTGCGACGCAGGACGTCAAGCTGGCGGGCGTGATTCGTGCGGTATTCCGGACGAACGCGTCCCTTCTTGTCAGGACGTGCATCCAAGGTGTCGAGCGTCTCAGCAATCTGGTAGAGTTTACGGATAAGGCCAAAGAACTGTACCGTGTCGTACTTTTGCTTCAGGTAAAGTTTCTCGTTGGCGGCCTCATACTGTTTCATGACAGCCTCGTACCAGGTGTCGTAAATCTTGGGATTCTGCCTGTTGGCAGAGTCCTTCGCCAGCAAATCCGTCATCAGTTTCTCGGCTGAAGCGAGTTCCTTATCCTTTCCGCTCTTAATATATGTCTTTGCCTGACTGATTTCCTTCTTCTGGGCCCCAACAGTGAGCACCATCAGCAGGCAGCAGGTTATGGCTATTATCCTTTTCATCTTTTTACACCTTATTATATTATAGAGAAGAAGACACAAAGAAGTGGGAAACGTGCCTTATCAGAACGAAGTGGCCGTTTTTCCCACTGATACTTCTTTTGTTCAACGTATTCTGTCGGCAGCACGAACCAGCTTCTCGTCAGCAAGTATCGCCCTGCGAGCCATAAAGCAAAGAATGGCTGCAACCATCGGCAATGCCGCTGTCAGAGGCAGTTGATCAGTGAGCTTCCCCTGATGGATGAGGACTGCCAGCACAATATACCATATCAGGCATACAAATATGCTGCACAAGCAAAGGTTTGCCTGTACCTTACGGCGCTTGTATAGGAAGATGGTATAGAGGCTGATGGCCGATGCCAGTATCTGGACAACGAATAAAGGCCATGCCAGGAAGAACACCATCCCCAGAATAACTGCTACCAGCAGATACAGTGATTGTATACGCTGTATCATGACAGGCGCTCTCCTTCAGAATTTGCAGACTGCTGAGAATCACGGGCGGGGTCACGCCAGTAGATCTTACCCTCGACAAACTCCTGCGTAGCCAGCAGTGAGGGCTTGGGGAGTTTCTCGTAATAGCGCGAGATCTCTATCTGTTCACGATTCTCAAATACCTCCTCCAGCGAGTCGTTATACGAAGCAAACTCAGCCAGCTTCTTGCTGAGGTCTTCCTTAATCTGTACGCTAATCTGGTTGGCGCGCTTGGCAATGATTGCCACACTCTCATAGATATTGCCTGTATCTTCGCAAAGATCCATGATGTTACGGGTCACGGTATTAACCGGTGCTTTTGATTTCTTGTAATCCATATTCTATAATTAACTTTCTTATTTTATCAATCTTTTGTTATCTTCTTGCATTTGGCAATAAACTTCTCAGCTGTCTTGCAGTTTTCCGACTCAGGGAATTCATTGAGGAATCCGTAACATTCGTCTTCTGCATCACGGTAACGTTCCACACGCTTTTCTTCAGAACTATTCTGAGCCAGTTCGAACTTGCTCTTCATGATGAGCAACGAGAACTTCTCGCGCATCGACGTATAAGGATAGGTCTTCAGGGCATTCTCTGCCGTAATGATGCACGATTCGTAGTTGGACTCCGTATTGGAATTGATATTGCCGAAGTATCCTCCCAAATTGTAATAGAGCTCGGCAGACAGATACTCCTTCATGACCAGATTGTCCTGCAGGATGAAAAGTTTCTTCTGTGCCTCCTCCCTTAATGAAGACTCAGGGAAGTAATCCATGAAATTCTGGTAGGCATTAATGGCTCCTACCGTTGCCGACTGGTCCAGACGAGGGTCAGGCATACTCTGAAAGAGCGACTGTCCCACGTAGAACGAAGCCTGTTCGGCAAAATCACCCTTCGGATAACTCTGGAAATATTTACGGAAGGTAGCACTTGCCGCCTCATAATCCCTATTGCAATATTGTGCCATAGCCAGCATGTAGAGACTTTCCTGGGCATTCTGCCTACCCTTCTGTGCCGTCACCACCTCAGAGAGCAACGTGATAGCGTTGCCGAATTTTCCTTGTGCAAAACACTGCTTGGCGTATTCATATTTAAAATCCTTGTCAGCAGACTTGTAAACGGTACTGAACTCAGACGCACAACCTGTCATCAGGAATGCCATACAAAGTATTATGATGCTGTTTTTATTCATCTCTTTCGATTTTGACGTGCAAAATTACGCATTTTCCTGCGAAAACCAAAGGTTTTTTGATAAAAATTAGGGATTTAGGCTGTTTATTAGGAAATATTTCGTAATTTTGCACCATTATGGACTTTCATTTAACATCCAAATACAAACCAACAGGCGACCAACCCGAAGCCATCCGCCAATTGACGGACGGTTTGGAACGTGGCGATCAGGCACAGGTGCTGCTGGGCGTGACGGGTTCTGGTAAGACGTTTACCATTGCCAATGTCATTGCCAACGCTGGCAGGCCTACGCTCATCCTGAGCCACAACAAAACGCTGGCCGCTCAGTTATACGAAGAGATGAAGGGTTTTTTCCCTGACAATGCGGTAGAATATTATGTCAGTTATTATGACTACTACCAGCCAGAGGCCTATCTGCCTACAACAGATACCTATATAGAAAAAGACCTGTCCATCAACGACGAGATAGACCGTCTTCGTCTGCGAGCCGTAAGTAATTTAATGTCAGGCAGGAGGGACGTTATCGTTGTATCTTCTATTTCGTGCATTTACGGCATGGGAAGTCCTGTAGCGCTGAACGAGAACATCATTGAGATCCATCGTGGACAAATCATCGACCGTAATATTTTGTTAAGAAAATTAGTTGGTGCTTTGTACGTCCGTAACGATATAGAACTGAAGCGTGGCAACTTCCGCGTGAAAGGCGATACCGTTGACATTGCCATACCCTATAGCGAGGCCATTCTGAGGGTCACATTCTGGGACGACGAGATAGATGCCATTGAGGAACTGGATGCCGATACCATGCTGCGAGTGTCCTCTTTCGACGAATACAAGCTCTATCCAGCCAACCTCTTTATGACGACAGAGGAACAGACCAACATCGCCATCCGTCATATCCAGGACGACCTGGTGAAGCAGATTGCCTTCTTCGAGGAACTGGGCGACAACATCAAGGCCCAGCGTATCAAGGAACGCGTGGAATACGACATGGAGATGATCAAGGAACTGGGTCACTGTTCGGGCATTGAGAATTACTCACGCTATTTCGATGGCCGTGAGGCTGGCGAACGCCCCTACTGTCTGCTGGACTTCTTTCCTGACGATTTCCTGATGGTCATTGACGAGAGTCACGTCTCCGTACCGCAGATTGGTGGTATGTATGGTGGCGACAGGGCTCGCAAGACCAACCTCGTAGAATATGGTTTCCGTCTTCCAGCTGCTTTCGACAACCGTCCGCTGACCTTTGACGAATTCAAGCAACTGACCCATCAGATCATCTATGTCTCGGCCACCCCTGCTGATTATGAATTGAATGAGGCCGAAGGTGTCGTCGTCGAACAGCTTATCCGTCCCACTGGCCTGTTAGACCCAGAGATTGAGGTGCGTCCCACAGAAAACCAGATTGATGACCTGATGGAAGAAATCCAGCAACGCATCAGCCGTAAGGAGCGAACGTTGGTGACAACACTGACCAAACGCATGGCTGAGGAACTGTCGGAATACCTGTTGAACCACGGCGTGCAGACAGCCTACATCCACAGTGAGGTGACGACATTGGATCGTGTGAAAATCCTCGAGAACCTGCGCAACGGCACTTACGACGTGCTGGTGGGTGTAAACCTGTTACGCGAGGGCCTCGACCTGCCAGAAGTGTCGCTGGTGGCCATCCTCGATGCGGATAAAGAGGGATTCCTTCGTAGCCATCGCAGTCTGACACAGACGGCTGGCCGTGCTGCACGTAACGTCAACGGCAAGGTCATCATGTATGCTGATACCATCACCGCCTCCATGCAACTCACCATCGATGAGACCCTGCGCAGACGCACCAAGCAACTGAAATACAATGAAGAGCACGGCATCACACCTACGCAAATCAAGAAGGCGCTGAACGTCTCGTTGACAACGGGAGACTCCAGCGATGCCAAAGAGTTGCAACGTGCCTCGTTCGGTATTGGAGGCGCTCAGGCCGCTTTTGCTGCCGATCCTATCATCGAGCGCATGACACGTCCCCAGTTGGAGAAGAGCATTGCCGAGACTACTCGTCTGATGAAAGATGCTGCCAAGAAACTCGATTTCCTGCAGGCTGCACAATATCGCGACGAGATTATCCGACTGCAAAAGGAGTTGGAGCTTAAATAAGTTCTGCAACAGGAATCAGAACTTAAATATATTTAAAATAGAGGATGAAAGTTTAAAAACAGCCTTTTTTCTGCTTGATTGCCAATTATTATTCGTACTTTTGCACGAAAATAAACAAAAAAACGACAAGAAATGAAAAAGTTTTTGATAATGTTGCTGGCTGCATTACCTGTCAGCATGTGGGCGCAAGAAAACAATTGGGAAATAGCCGAAGAAGAGCAACAAGAGGCTGTTAAGTCTGAAAAGGCCAATCCTAATGAGAAATACCTTCGTGGGGCTGTTCCCTTAGTAGATGGAAAGGTCGTATTCAGCAAGACCATCAAGGCTCCTGGTAAGAGTGCTGCTCAGATATATACCATTCTGCACGACTACATTGAAAAGATGACCAAGGCTTCGTACCAGATACACAGTCTTTTTGTCGTCGAAGACACTGAGAATCACAAAATCGGAGCCACTTTTGAAGAATGGCTGGTGTTTAAGAAGGCAGCACTCATGCTGGACCAGACCCGTCTGTATTATGTCCTCGAGGTCAATTGCAAGGACGGCGAGGCTGAGGTCTCTTTCAGTCGCATCCACTATCTTTACGACGAGTACCGTGATCCTCAGAAGCTCAAGGCTGAAGAGTGGATTACCGACGACGTGGCTGTCAACAAAAAGAACACGAAGCTTTATCCTTTCATGGGCAAGTTCCGTCGTAAGACCATCGATCGTAAGGATTTCATATTTAACAAATTCGAATCACTGTTGAAATGAACACTACCGTAATACGCAATTGGCTGAACATCATCTTCATGTTGGGAGCCATCGTAGGACTCATCTTCTACTTTACACACCATAAGGAGACAGGCATCTACATCATCCTCATCTCTATGGTTGTCAAGTTTGCAGAGGCCTCATTGCGCATGTTTAAAGTATGAAAAAAATCTGCACTCTGCTCTTGCTGCTGGTCTGCACGACAACCATCGTGCAGGCTCAGACGTATAACCAGCTGGATGACAACGGTAATTTCACCCAGCGTGACGAATACGGCAACAACGGCAATTTCAACCCCAATAGCAACGACTCCACGTCGAAAAACAAAGAGGTGCCGTATGGTGTGCGTTTCTGGACGATAGACCGTCGCTTTGGCGATATTCGGCCTACCATCCCTGATACGTTGCACCACCTGTTCCAAAATACCATCTACAACACAGGCATTTATGGAGAATACAATTCGATAGGCAACAACTACACCGCCCGTCAGAGCCGTATTTTCATAAACCGTCCTTACATGAGCACCTTTTTCTTCACCGACGCCTATAGCTATACCACGAAGGAGCCTGACCAGTTTCAGTTTATGAACACCCTGTCGCCATACACGAACATCACCTACGACAACTGTGGCGACAAGCAGTTTGGTGAGGATCACATCGATGCAAAGTTTGGTGTCAATGTCAACAAAAATATGGGTTTGGGGTTCGACCTTGACTACCACTATGGTATGGGTTACTATGCTGGTCAGAGCACAGCCCATTTCCGTTCATCGATATACACCTATTATACTGGTGACAAATACCAGATGCACTTCCTCGGTTCGCTCTACCATCGCAAGGCCGCTGAGAACGGAGGTATCGTCGATGATGACTACATCACCCACCCGGAGGCCCAGCAGGAACAGTATTCGGAGGATGAAATTCCCACCGTGCTGTCGCAAAACTGGAACCGCAACAATTCCCAGCACATTTTCTTCTCTCACCGCTATAACGTCGGATTCTACAAGAAGGTGCCGATGACCGAAGAGGAAATCAAGGCCCGTGAATTTGCCGAGAAGTCTGCCAAACAAAAGGAAGACCGTGAAAATAAAGGTCAAAAGATGAAATCGACATCAGAAGGTCGCAAGGGTGGCACCATTGCCGACAAACAGCCCAGTGGCCGTCCTGACGATGCTAAAATCATGGGTGACCAGCCTGATCTGGCAAAGGCCGACATTGCCAACGACTCAACACGTATCAAGGTGGATACCGACGAAAAGATGGACAGTCTGAAGGCAAAGGCTGAAAAAGAGGCCGAAGAAGACAAGAACATGAAGAAAGTCTTCGTGCCTGTGACCAGTTTTATCCACACGCTGGAACTCAACAACCACGACCGCATCTATCAGGCCTATCAGACGCCCGACGACTACTATGCCAACACCTATTACGACATGAACGACGAGCATGCCTACAGCGAAGACTCCATCTACGACAGGACCAAATACCTCTACGTCAAAAACACCCTCGCACTGGCTTTGCTCGAAGGGTTCAACAAGTACATGAAGGCTGGTTTAAAGGGTTTTGTATCCTTCGCGATGGAGAATTGCAAAATGCCTGTTCTGAATAGTGACTCGACAGGTTACATAATGAACAAATGGACAGACCACGCGCTCAATGTCGGTGGTCAGTTGTCACGTCACGAAGGCGACACATTCCATTTCAACCTGAGCGCTGAGATAGGTTTGACAGGTATGAATTCCGGAGGAATAGCTGTTGATTTTGACACCGATCTGAATTTCCGACTGCTGGGCGACACCGTGACACTGGCAGCAAATGCCTATTTCCACCGCATGGTGCCACAATTCTTTCAGAAGAGTTACCACTCGAAACACCTCTGGTGGGACCAGTCGCTGGATAATGAGACACGCACCCACATCGAAGGTAACTTCAATTATCAGAAGACCGATACTCGTCTGCGCGTAGCCATCGACGAGATACAGAACTATACGTATTTCGGCATGAGTTACGAGCTCGATGACCTTAAGAATAGAACGGACTTGACAGGCGGTATCTACCAGGAATCCGGCAATATCAACGTGCTGACCGCCCAGCTGATGCAGAACTTCCGCTTAGGCCCGTTGAACTGGGAGAACGTCGTCACCTATCAGAACTCCAGCAACAAGGAAGTATTGCCCTTGCCTGCATTGAACCTCTTCTCGAACCTCTTCCTGAAGTTTAAGATAGCCCGTGTGCTCGCCGTCGAACTGGGTGGATGTGTCACCTATTTCACCAAATACGATGCACCAGACTACCTGCCGCAAATCGCTCAGTTTGCCATCCAGCAGAATCCTGACAGCCGTGTGGAATTGGGAGGTTATCCGTTTGTCGACGTCTATGCCAACTTCCAGTTGAAACGTGCCCGTTTCTTCATTTCCATGAGTCATGTCAACGCAGGCTCCGGCTCGAAAATGCAGTTCCTGACACCCCACTACCCCATGAACAACCGTACGCTCCGTATGGGTGTCTCATGGACTTTCATCAATTAGTCGATAGCTGAGAATTGAAAGTAGAAAGTTATGATGACACAGAACCCTTCACTTGATTTGGTAGAATTTGTGGAGACAAAGATTCTGCCCCAGTATGCCAACTTTGACAAGGCACACAATATGGAGCATGCCACACGCGTCATACGCCGTTCACTGGACTTGGCACGCAAGACAGGGGCTGACCTTAATATGGCCTATGCCATTGCTGCCTACCACGACTTGGGACTCTCAGGTCCTCGTGCCATCCATCACCTGACAAGCGGTAAGATTCTGATCGCCGATGCACGGCTCAAGCGCTGGTTCTCGGCAGACCAGTTGCAGATGATGAAGGAAGCCGTTGAGGACCACCGTGCCTCTGCGTCGAGGGCTCCACGAAGCATCTACGGAAAAATCGTTGCTGAGGCCGATCGTGACATCGACCCTGAGACCGTCATCCGACGTACCATCCAGTATGGGCTGGCCAACTATCCTGAACTCGATACGGAAGGCCACTGGCAACGCTTCATGCAGCACATGAACGAGAAATACTCCGTCAACGGCTATATCCGATTGTGGATTCAAGGTTCGGAAAACGAGCGCAAACTGAACGAACTGCGCAAACTGATTACCGAACCGAAGGAAATGAGAAAGGTGTTTGATAAGCTGTTTGAAGATGAAAGAAGATAACGTCCGTCAGAATTCCCTGAAGGCTTGGCTGTTGGCAGCACGTCCGAAAACGCTGACAGGTGCGGCCGTTCCTGTCATGATAGGTCTGTCACTGGCCTTTGTCGATAGCCGTAACTTTGGTGACGACGTGTTCAGTTGGCTGGCGGCAGCATTGTGTATGCTGTTTGCTTTCATCATGCAGATTGACGCCAATTTCGTCAACGACTTCTTCGACTATGCCCGAGGCAACGACGATACAGCCACAAGACTAGGGCCGCTTAGAGCCTGCACACAAGGCTGGGTAAGCATCGAGGCCATGAAGCAAGCCATCGCCTCGACCACCGTTGTAGCGTGCCTCGTAGGACTGCCGCTGGTGTGGTACGGAGGATTGGAAATGATTGCTGTCGGGCTGTTGTGTGTCGTGTTCTGCTTCCTCTACACCACCCATCTGTCCTACCTCGGACTGGGCGACGTTCTGGTGCTGGTATTCTTCGGCATCGTGCCTGTCTGTTGCACTTATTACATTCAGCTGCATACCGTCACGTGGCAGGTTTTCCTGGCCTCTGTGGCCTGCGGACTGGTCATCGACGGACTGCTCATCGTCAACAACTATCGCGACCGCTATAACGACCAGGCTGACGGCAAACGGACGCTGGTGGTACTCATTGGTGCCGATGCTACGGAGTGGCTCTATTTAGCACTGGGTTGTACGGCGTGTCTTATAGGACTGATCTTCTGGCTGAACGGCCATGTGCTGGCCTTTGTGTTGCCATTGCTCTACCTGCTGCTTCACACGTTCACATGGCTGAAGATGCGCCGTATGAACTACGGACGTCAACTGAACGAATGCTTAGGCGAGACAGCCCGCAACATCTTTATATACGGACTTTGCGTCAGTGCTGGTATATTGCTACTTTAAATACAACCAGTAGATAGCTGCGGCGGCCAAGAGGAGTATGATGCCCACAACGGACTTAATCATGCACGAGGCCACTTTCTTCACCACGATGAAACCAATGATGATGAGCGCCAGCAACGCAAGGTAATAACCAATATTGTTTTCCATTTTTCTATCTTCTTTTTATCTCTTTCTATCTTCGTCTATCACTCTCTTAAACTGCGCAGGTACAGGAGTCTCAAACTCCAGGGGCTGGCGTGTCACGGGGTGGTAGAAACACAACAGCCACGCATGCAGACAGAGGCGGTGCAGAGGGTCGTCACCATTGCCGTATTTCGTGTCGCCACAAACGGGATGTCCCATATCGGCAGCATGCACGCGAATCTGGTTCTTACGGCCTGTCTCCAGTTTGAATTCCACCAGCGAATGCTCCGTCGTACGGTCCATGACGTAGAAGTGGGTAATGGCATACTTTCCGCCATTGTCAACGGGTGATGAATAGGTGATGTAGGCCTTGTTGTCCTTCAGCCAGTTCTCGATAGTGCCCTCGTCCTGTTCCATCTCGCCCGACAGCACGGCGACGTAGCGGCGGTCGTACACCATCTGGTGCCAGTTGTGCTCCATCAGCTGTTCAGTATCCATATCCTTCGCATAGACCATCAGTCCGCTGGTATCGCGGTCCAGACGATGCACCACGTGGGCCGTACAGTTCTGGTGCGACTTCTTGAAGTAATCATCCAGCACCGTTTTGACGTTCAGCGACGAGTGGCCTGCCGCCATCGACAGAATGCCTACGGCTTTCTCCACCACGATGAGCCAGCGGTCTTCGTACACTATCTTCACATAGCGCGAGCGGAAGGGTTGCTGATTGCGCTTGGTTTTGCTGACTGCGACCTTCATGCCAGGCTGCAGCGGGTAATCGAACTGCGTCACCGTCTTGCCGTTCACCTTGATACCCTGACCCTGCAGTGTCTGTTTGATCTTGGTGCGGCTCTGTTTCACGTTCGCAAGCAGGAATTCGAGAAGCGGCTGTTCCTGCTGGACCGTCAGATGGTCCCATTCTCCCTGAGCATTTGTATTGTACCTCATAACAGCTACAAAGGTACGGCAAAAAAACGAAAGTGCCAAACAAATTGGTCAAAAACGCATCAAAAAAATGTGTATTTAACACTGAAAAACGGAAAAACATTTGCGTATATCGATTATTGTTTGTACCTTTGCACCATATTATAATATATGATAGAGAAGCATATTGTATTAGAAGATATCGACCCCGTAGTGTTCTACGGCATTGGCAACCAGCACCTGCAGATGCTGCGAGCCCTGTACCCCAAGCTACGCATTGTAGCGCGCGACAACGTCATCCGCATCCTCGGCGACGAGGAACAGATGGCCTCCTTCGAGGAAGCGTCCGAGAAGCTGCGCCAGCATATTGTACGGTTTAACACCCTCCGCGAGGAAGACATTCTGGACATCGTCAAGGGACACCGCACGAAGGATGAAGTAGCGGACGGTGTGGTGGTCTATTCGATGTCAGGACGAGCCATCAAGGCCCGCTCAGAGAACCAGCAGAAGCTGATTGACGCTTATGCCGAGAACGACATGGTATTCGCCGTAGGCCCTGCAGGAACCGGCAAGACGTACCTGTCGATAGCACTGGCCGTGAAGGCCTTGAAGGAAAAGACGGCGAAGAAGATCATCCTGTCGCGTCCAGCCGTTGAGGCTGGCGAAAAACTGGGATTCCTGCCTGGCGACATGAAGGATAAGATTGATCCCTATCTGCAACCGTTGTACGACGCACTGGAGGACATGCTGCCACAGGTGAAGCTACAGGACATGATGGAGAAGCACGTCATCCAGATAGCCCCGCTGGCGTTTATGCGCGGGCGCACGTTGAGTGATGCCGTCGTCATCTTGGACGAAGCCCAGAACACGACCCCACAGCAAATCCGGATGTTTCTGACGCGCATGGGCTG
This sequence comes from uncultured Prevotellaceae bacterium, assembly GCA_900318555.1. Lineage (GTDB taxonomy): Bacteria > Bacteroidota > Bacteroidia > Bacteroidales > Bacteroidaceae > Prevotella. Next base: position 13,856 of record ONKX01000048.1, read on the forward strand.
GAACACGAAGATGATTATTACGGGTGACATGACGCAGATAGACCTGCCGAAGTCGCAGAAGAGCGGACTAGTGGAGGCACTGCACATCCTGAATGGCGTCGAGGGTATTGGCATTGTTGAACTGGACCGCAAGGACATCGTCCGCCACAAGCTGGTAACCCGCATCGTCAACGCTTACGAACGTTTTGACAAGGAAGTTAAAGAAGTTAAGGAAGTTAAAGAAGATAAAGATGAAAGCATTAACAAAGACTGATTTCCATTTCAATGGACAGAAGAGCGTGTACCACGGAAAGGTACGCGACGTGTACAACATCAACGACGACCTGATGGTGATGGTGGCCACCGACCGCATCTCCGCTTTCGACGTCGTACTGCCGAAGGGCATCCCCTTCAAGGGTCAGGTGCTGAACCAGATTGCCGCGAAGTTCCTGGATGCCACTACCGACATCTGTCCGAACTGGAAACTGGCTACCCCCGACCCCATGGTCACCGTAGGTTTGAAGTGCGAGGGTTTCCGTGTGGAGATGATTATCCGCTCCATCCTCACCGGCTCTGCCTGGCGTGAGTACAAGAATGGCTGTCGTGAACTGTGTGGTGTGAAACTGCCCGACGGCATGAAGGAGAACGAGCGTTTCCCCGAGCCCATCATCACCCCGACCACCAAGGCCGACGAGGGTCACGACATGAACATCTCGAAGGAAGAAATCATCGCCCAAGGCATCGTTTCTGCTGAGGACTACGCCATCATGGAGGACTACACCCGCAAGATTTTTGCCCGTGGTCAGATGATTGCCGAGAAGCGCGGACTCATCCTCGTTGATACCAAGTACGAGTTTGGCAAGCGCGACGGCAAGGTGTACCTCATCGACGAGATTCACACCCCCGACTCCAGCCGCTACTTCTATGCCGACGGCTACGAGGAGAAGTTGGCCAAGGGTGAGCCCCAGCGCCAGCTGTCGAAGGAGTTCGTACGCCAGTGGCTCATTGAGCACGACTTCATGAACGAGCCTGGACAGGTGATGCCTGAGATTACCGACGAGTATGCCGAGAGCGTTTCAGACCGCTACATCGAGCTCTACGAGCACATCGTAGGCGAGAAGTTCGACAAGGCTACTGAGGAAGGCGATATTGCCCAGCGCATTGAGAAGAACGTCAGCGAATGGCTTACCAGCAGGAACAAATAAACCCATACACCTGCGGAGATAAAGCACAACAGGTGGAGGCGATGTTCGACAACATTGCCCCTACCTATGACACACTCAATCACCGACTTTCCTGGAACATCGACAAGGGGTGGCGACGTAAGGCCATCAAGCAGTTGGAGCCCTTTGCTCCCAAGACCCTCCTCGACGTGGCAACAGGCACAGGCGACTTTGCTATACAGGCCTGTCAGATGCTGGACGGCGTACATGTCACAGGCATCGACATCAGCGAAGGTATGATGGACGTCGGACGGAAGAAGGTCAACGAACTGGGGCTCACTGAACGCATCGCTTTCGAGCGTGAAGACTGTACCTGCCTCTCCTACCCTGACGCAACTTTTGACGCCGTGACCGCGGCCTTCGGCATCCGCAACTTTGCCGACCTCGACGCAGGACTGCGCGAGATGTGCCGCGTGCTACGGCCTGGTGGACATCTCAGCATCGTGGAACTGACGACTCCCGTCTCGTTCCCTATGCGACAGTTGTTCCACATCTACTCTCATACGGTGCTACCCGTCTACGGACGACTCATCTCCAAGGACACCAGCGCCTACTCTTATCTCACCAAGACCATCGAGGCGTTCCCGCAAGGCGAGCGTATGGTGGACATCTTGAAGAAGGCAGGCTTTGCCGAGGCATCGTTCCGACGACTGACTTTCGGCATCTGCACAATGTATTTTGCAAAAAAATAGTTTCAACCCAACAACCCAACCACTATGGACAAGTACGGACTCATCGGTTATCCACTGGGACACTCGTTCTCCATCAGCTACTTCAACCAGAGGTTTCATGATGAAGACATAGACGCTGTCTATGAGAATTTCGAGATTCCCACCATCGACATCCTGCCCGAGGTGCTCAGTCAGAACCCAGAACTGAAAGGCCTCAACGTCACCATACCCTACAAGGAGAAGGTGATACCGTTCCTCGACAGCATATCGCCAGAGGCACGGGCCATCGGAGCCGTCAACGTCATCCGAGTCATCCACGAGGGTAAGAATATCAAGCTGAAGGGCTACAACTCGGATGTCATCGGATTCACCCAGAGCATCGAACCTATGCTCGAAAAGAAATGGCACAAGAAAGCACTCATCCTGGGAACAGGAGGAGCGTCGAAAGCCATCGACTACGGACTGCGCAACCTGGGACTCGAGACAGTCTTCGTCAGTCGCTACGAGCGTCCTGGCACCATCCAGTACGAACGTATCACGCCCGAAGTCGTGAAAGAGTATAACGTCATCGTCAACTGCACCCCGCTGGGTATGTATCCCAAGACGGAGGAGTGTCCGCTGTTGCCTTACGAGGCTATGGACAGCCACACCATCCTCTACGACCTCATCTACAACCCAGACGAGACGCTGTTTATGCGCAAGGGTGCTGCACAAGGTGCACAAGTGAAGAACGGACTGGAAATGCTGCTCCTGCAGGCTTTTGCCTCGTGGGAGTTCTGGCACGAAAATAAATAGAATAACAATGGCAGAATATATAGAGAAAATCGACGAGCTGACCCGTCAGTACAACGACGCCATCAATGCGCTGGAGGATTCATATAACATGGAGTCCTCACAGGTTTCTGGTTTGCAGATTCTGACATCGTCAAAACTGAAGCACCAGTATTCCAAGAAATACGAAGAGTTGGCGAAAGAATATCTTGGCAAGCGAAAAGAGATTTTCGAAGAATACAAGAAAAACAACCCTGAATGGACGAAGAACCGCAAGATATGGGGCTGGATGTTCATCATAGGCATTATCTGCGCGATGGTCTGTTGCGGGGCATCGTTGCCTTCCTCCGAGGAGCCGGCACCGGCCGTTGCCTCGCAGGCTGTCAGTAACAATCAGGAAGCAACACTCTGGAATGCCGAGAATATCCCCATCCCCTATTTACAGGACTCGACACAATATGTCTCAAATCCCGACTACGTGCTGAAACAGGAAACTGTCGACAAGATGAATGTCACACTGAAACGTCTGGAAAACGAGCTGGGCGTCCAGTCGGTAGTCATCGTGGTCAACAATATCGAAAACGACGACCCCTTCCGCTTTGCACAGGAGGTGGGTAACAAATATGGCGTAGGCTATGGCAACAAGGGACTCGTGGTGGTCGTAGGCTACCAGGACCACAGCATCAATATCTCGCCAGGACGTGCTTTGGAGGCTGACCTGACGGATGCCGAATGTCATCGTCTGGAACAGGAATACGTCGTACCTGCCATGCGCGCAGAAATGCCCGACAGTGCGATGTACTACCTGACGGAGGCCATCTATTCTACTTTGCAGAAGAAAGAACTGCCACAGATGTCGAACCTGTTGGGCGACAGCGGTGAAGATGACGGTCTGGGAACCATCGGACTCACCACGCTGGCAATCATTGCCTGGTGCGTGTTCTTCCTGCGCAAAAACCGCGAATACCACTGGCTTGGCATGGCTGGTGCCGCATCGCTGTTGGCCAACCCGTTCTACGAGGCATCACACAGCAGTGGTGGAGGCGGTTTCGGAGGCTTCAGCGGTGGCGGTGGTCACTTCGGAGGCGGCGGTGGAGGCGGCCACTTCGGAGGAGGTTCCTTCGGTGGTGGTGGCGCAACGTCACGCTGGTAAAAACGATTTTATTAACTTTTTTAAAAATAATGCATTATGAAATTAAGTAAATCAACTATCGGAATCATCGCAGCTGTTGTCGTTGTCGTCATGTGGGCTGCAAGTGCTTACAACTCAATGGTCGGAGAGCAGGAGAAAGCTACTACTGCCTTCGCTAACGTACAGTCGGCTTATCAGCGTCGCGCTGACCTCATCCCTAACCTCGTAGAGGTCGTCAAAGGCTATGCTTCACACGAGAAAGAAACCTTCGAGGCTGTCGTCAATGCCCGTGCAAAGGCTACTCAGATGACCATCGACCCCTCAAACATGACTCCTGAGAAGATGAAGGAATTCCAGCAGGCTCAGGGCGAGCTGGGTTCTGCACTGGGTCGTCTGCTTGCCGTACAGGAGAACTATCCTGAACTGAAGGCCAACGAGAACTTCCGCGACCTGCAGGTACAGTTGGAAGGCACCGAAAACCGCATCAACGAGGCTCGCAACACGTTTAACGGCGTCGTACAGAACTACAACACCTATATCCGTAAGTTCCCCAAGAACATCATCGCTGGCATCTTCGGCTTCAACACCATGGACAAGTTCCAGGCCGATGCTGACGCTCAGAATGCTCCAAAAGTAAAATTCTAATATGAACAACCGTTATATGCAGCGTGGCGTCTCTGCCGCAAAGGAAGACGTCCATGCTGCTATCAAAAACATCGACAAGGGTATCTTCCCGCAGGCCTTCTGCAAGATTATCCCTGACATACTCGGAGGCGACCCAGAGTATTGTAACATCATGCATGCTGATGGCGCTGGCACGAAATCGTCGCTGGCCTACATGTATTGGAAAGAAACGGGCGATCTCTCCGTGTGGAAAGGCATTGCTCAGGACGCCATCGTCATGAATACCGACGACCTGCTCTGCGTGGGTGCTGTCGATAACATCCTTGTTTCTTCCACCATCGGACGCAACAAAATGCTCGTACCCGGTGAGGTCATCTCGGCCATCATCAATGGTACCGACGAGCTGTTGGCAGAGCTCCGCGAGATGGGTATCGGCATCTGGCCTACAGGTGGCGAGACGGCTGATGTGGGCGACCTCGTGCGTACCATCATCGTCGACTCTACCGTCACTTGCCGCATGAAGCGTAGTGACGTTATCGACAATGCCAACATCCGCCCAGGCGACGTCATCGTTGGTCTTTCATCCACAGGACAGACCACCTACGAGAAGCGCTACAACGGTGGTATGGGCTCCAATGGTCTGACCTCCGCCCGCCACGATGTCTTCACCAAGTATCTGGCCGAGAAATACCCTGAGAGCTTCGACCACGCCGTGCCTGACGATCTCGTCTATAGCGGCAAGTATCAGTTGGATAGCGTGGTTGACGGTTCTCCCGTCAACGCTGGCCAGCTCGTCCTTTCCCCCACCCGCACCTATGCGCCTGTCATCAAGCGCCTGCTCGACGAGCTGCGTCCTGAGATTCATGGTATGGTACATTGCACAGGTGGTGCCCAGACCAAGGTGCTCCACTTCGTCAACGACAACTGCCGCGTCGTCAAGGACAATATGTTCCCCGTTCCTCCGTTGTTCCGTGCCATTCACGATTGTTCTGGCACAGACTGGAAGGAAATGTACCAGGTATTCAACATGGGACACCGCATGGAAATCTACGTACGTCCTGAGGTGGCAGATCAAGTCATTGCCCTCTCGAAGTCGTTCAACATCGACGCACAAGTCGTAGGCCACATCGAGGAAGGCAAGAAGAGCCTCACCATCAAGAGCGAATTCGGAACTTTTGAATATGGAGAATAACAGTATACTACAAAAATTAGACGGTCTGGAGGCTCGTTTTGAGGAGGTGTCGACACTGATTACCGACCCTGACGTGATAGCCGACCAGAACCGTTTCGTGAAACTGACAAAAGAGTACAAGGACTTGGGCGACATCATGGACGCCCGTAAGCGCTACATCGCCTGTTTGAACAGCATCAAGGAGGCGAAGGACATCCTGGCCAACGAGAGTGACCCAGAGATGAAGGAGATGGCCCGCGAAGAGCTGTCGGAGAACGAAGCGCTACAACCGAAGTTAGAGGAGGAAATCAAGATAGCCCTCATTCCCAAAGACCCAGAGGATGCAAAGAACGTGCAGATGGAGATTCGTGCCGGAACAGGCGGCGACGAGGCCGCCCTGTTTGCAGGCGACTTGTTTAAGATGTACAAGAGCTTCTGCGATTCGAAGGGTTGGCAGTTGTCTATCACCAGCGTCTCGGAGGGTGCTGTAGGTGGTTTCAAGGAGATTGACTTTGCCGTCAGCGGTGCTGACGTCTATGGCACTTTGAAGTATGAATCGGGTGTTCATCGTGTACAACGCGTGCCTGCCACAGAGACGCAGGGTCGTATGCATACCTCGGCGGCAACAGTAGCCGTACTGCCTGAGGCTGATAAGTTTGAGGTGCACGTCAACGAAGGAGAAATCAAGTGGGATACTTTCCGAAGCAGTGGTGCCGGTGGTCAGAACGTGAACAAAGTGGAATCGGGCGTTCGTCTGCGCTATATGTGGAAGAACCCCAATACAGGCGAGACGGAGGAAATCCTGATTGAATGTACTGAGACGCGCGACCAACCTAAGAATAAGGAACGCGCACTCTCGCGCCTGTATACCTTTATATATGATAAGGAACATCAGAAGTATATGGACGACATCGCTTCACGACGCAAGAGCCTTGTGTCAACGGGCGACCGTTCGGCCAAGATTCGCACCTATAACTTCCCACAGGGACGCGTCACCGACCACCGCATCGGCTATACAACTCACGACCTGCAGGGATTCCTCGGAGGCGATATCCAGCCCATGATTGACGCCCTGACCGTGGCCGAGAATGCAGAACGTATGAAAGAAACGGAATTATAATTTATAATTATGGGATTTTGGAAAGAAGTTAAAAAAGAATGGTCGTGGACTACCATCAAGAAACAATGGCCTGACTTTCTGTCTATATTTATTGCTGCGGCA
>ONKX01000077.1 GCA_900318555.1 uncultured Prevotellaceae bacterium
AGGACAACACGTAATTGCACCTGTCGTGGCTGGAGATTCCGCAGATGGAGGGCAAGACGGCAAAATTAGTCCGCATGACTATTAGTTGCGGATTTTAGGATTTTGTTAATTTTGCAATAGAATTAATGATACTATTTTACTAAGTGGTTTAAGTCGTTCTTGTCGAAAGGCTGGAAACTGATGGCCCAGCTGCCGCCATCCTTCTCCCATGAGGAGACTTGTACCTCGATTGAGCCATCGGCAGAAAGGTAGAGGTAGGTGAGGTCGGCATTGAAGTCGTCGAACTTGATTTCCCCCTTATTTACAAATCCGTTGCGTTCCAACTCGGCCATAACAGGTTCTAGAGGCATGGGAAAGAAATAGTCGTATGAAACGAGGTAGAGACTGGTTCCGTCGGCATTGGCAAAGTAGAAACCCAACTTACACTTGCCTTTGGTGTACTCCTTACAATAGGAACGACCTCCCTCATATTCGAAAGTGTTCAGGTCGCTTGCTTTCCACTCGGCATAGTCTGCGTATGTTGCCTTGAGGTACTTCTCTACGTCGGCCAGCGAGGAACCGAAAGCCATGTAGGGCTTAATTTCGATCGAGTCGAGGTTAATCACTAAGGCCGTAGAATCTTCCGACATCTCTGTCGTTGCGGTCTTGTCTCTGTTGTCGCAGGCGGTGAATACTGTTGTTGTCATTACGCAGCAAAGGACGGCTGCAAAGGCTGCTCTCACTCGACCGTAGGTCAATGTCATGATAATCTTTTTCATATTTACTTGTTATTATTTAAGTTATTTATTTTTATCAGTCGATGGAGATGACTTTGAGATTCTCGCCAGCGTCAAGAGCTGCCTTGATGTCCTTGCCACCACTCTGCACCTTGCAGCGACTGATGTCATCGCCTTCTACGGCTTCAATCTTCAACTTGCCAATCTGCGACTTAGCCTCGCGTCCGGCAACGGTCTTGACGGTATATACGCCCAAGTGTAGTCCTTCGCAAGCGCCTTCACCACTACCTAGGTCGATGTATACCTCCTTCTGCTTATCCTTCTTGGCGGCAGCGCCCTCAATGATGTTGGCCTCCAATGGACGGTACTTGTTGAGCCAAGCGCTGATGCGATTTGAGAACCGACTGATTGCATCACGGATGGCCTTGTCAGAATCAGAGTAAGAAGAACTCCCCATGCCTGAACCGCTAAACGAAGGGCTTGCAACTACCTCGCCTGTCTTTGCATCTTTCAGTGTAAGCATCGCCTCAACCACACCTGTATAGTTGGTTGTTATCTGAGTCTTCCCGTCCTTATCTTTCCATGTGCGGCTATCTGTCTTGGCCTTTATGTTAGTGATGACGGCATCGGCCACAAGATTGCCCTCCTCCATCACATCATCCAAATTCACCAGACCTTCGTTAAATCGGAAGCGGCGAGAGTTGGATAGTCCGTTGATGATTGCGTTCTTCACGTCTTCTTCATACTTGGTAGCCTGCACGTCGGCCTTACCGGTCAGTACGCCAGACAATACCTTACCAATGGTCTCGCCAGTTGATAGTTTCTCGTTGTGGTGAGTGTACTGCACATTGCCAAGCGTGATACGATACATCCGGTTTCTGTTTGTCTGGGCATCTTGTGCCGAAACTGTGATTGCGCAGCAAAGGACGGCTGCTAGCGTCATGATTATTTTTTTCATTGTTGTTTATGATTAGAATTTGTACTCTTTAAGTATTTTTTGTCTGCCGTCAGGACGACGGGTCTTGAAGATAACCACCTTGCCGCTTCTGCCTTGAAGCTTAGTCTTCAAGTTCTCGTAACAAGCATCGCAGGCTTCTTTCACTTGGCCATCGGCACCGCCCATGATGGGCTCGAGACCAACTGAGAATCTGATGGCAGTGTCGAATGGACCGCAGGCATCCTGATAATCGAAGTCGGTGCTGAAGGATTTGTAACTGTAGAAGGCGTTGGAATCGTACATTCCATTTAATTCGTCCTCGAGTTTTTCACATGAGGCAAGCGAGAGGCACGAAATTGTGAGCAGAAGTGTTGTCGTTACCGTCATCATTTTTGTTGTAAGTTTTTTCATAACCAACATAATGTTTAGAGTTTTAATTGTTAATACTATTTTAAATTATAATTATTTCTATAGGTTACAAAAGACCCGCTTTTGATATCTTTCTGCGCATCTTTTCGTTTTCGTCGATGAAACGACCAAGTGTGGCGTTCTTGTCGCCTATCTGCCAACGCTGGTAGACGATTATAGCTATGAGCACCAATACCACTACTATCATGGTGGCTGCGAGGGCTACACTGAGGATGATACTTAACTCAATACGCATTGCATTTTTGATTTCACGCTGCAAAGGTACAGCAAGGCGGGGAAACGGTTGTGCCACCCATACAAATCTTTGTGCCAATTACTCAAAAACAGCATTTTAGCTGTGGCACAGCGTAAAAAAAACAAAGCCCGCCGTGACACAGCGAGCTTTGTTTTATCGATGAAATGGGACTTTTCTACTTTTTCGCAACTTGACGATAGTCGGAAGGCGACATGGCGTAAGTTTCGGTGAAAAGACGGTAGAAGGTGCGGCGGGATAGCCCGCAGAGTTCGGCGATTAGACCCACGGAGTCATTAGTGGTAGAAAGCAAGTGGGTGGCGTGACGCAGACGGTAACTGTTGATGAAGTCGGCAGGCGTCTGGTCGGCACACTCGCGAATGGCATCGTGGATGTATGTTCGGTTGGTGCCTAGCATACGTGCCAGTGTGTCTTGATTTGTGTCGGGGTCGGTGAAGACGTCGGGCTGCTTCATCAGTTCGCAGAGTCGTCGGTAGAGTTGTTGACTAGTGGTGAGTTCAGCCTCGGGCGCGGCCTCCAACTGTTCAAGGGCCTGTTGCTGCTCTTGTTCGCGCTGTTCAATCTCGGCCAACAAGCGGCGGTTCTTCTCCGTCAGTACCTTATTATATTTATAAGAACGCCAAAGCAAGTAGGCTATAAGTACACATATAAGGACTGCTGCAACGATTATGATGCGGTGGATGATTAGCGACTGGCGGCGGCTGGCAATCTCTGCCTCTTTCTGGCGGATTTCCTGCTGCTGCTCCACGTCAATCTTTCGCTCCTCCAGATGAATGGAATCGGTCAGATGGCGCATTCGGTCGGCATATACCATAGCCTCGTCCGTGCGCCCTGCCTTTTTCAATGCCTTGTAGTGGCTCATCATATAGTTGGTAATGTAGGAGCTATTGATGGAGCTGCCCCGGGCCAGATAGAGGGAATCGGTCTGGCGGAACAGACGGATGGCTTCGTCATAGCGAGCTACTATCGTGAGGTAGCGGGCATCGGCTACCAAGTCATAGGGCGACGGATTCGGAGCCAGCCGATGTTTCTGGTAGAGAGCCTCGGCCTTGTCGTAAAAGCCATTGGCTGCATAGCTCAGGGCCTGGTTGATGATAAGGTTGTTGCTGCGTAAGTTTAAAACGTTCTCCGGCATGTCTGGACAGCGGGCCATACGGGCCAGGGCCGTATCGCTGTTAGCTACCAAAGGCAGAGCCTTTTGAGGCAGGTCATGCTCAAGGTAGAACTCCGTGGTCTCTATTACGGCTATAGACAAGGCATCTATAATCCAGTAATCTTTGGGCTGTGTTACGCCCATCATCAGGTCGACGCCCTCCTGATAATAGTGTTCGGCCTGTTCGATGTGCCCCATGCGCTCCTCGCAACTGGCTTTGGTGGTAAGCGCACGACTTTTTACCCGCAGGGCCATCTGCTCGTCCAAACCACCCATGTCCACGTCGGCAATAATTTCGTCGGCCAAATGGATGGACTTTCCCCATTCGCCATTTTTGTTTAGCAGCGAGGTAATCAGGAGAAGGGCCGAATAATAGTTAACACCTTCGCTCCTGAGTTCGGGACTATTCTTGATCTTCTCGCCGTAGAAAATAGCCAATTGTGTCTTGCCCATTTGCCCATAAACATTGGTTCTAATCAGGTTGGCCGTAGTTTCCGAAAACACGCCAACCTGCTCAGCACTGTCTACCCGCGATAATACTTGTTCTGGGTTCGAGAATAATATTTCCTGAAGCTCGTTCTTCAAGTTGGTTGCTTCCTCACTGCGGTCAGGTTTCGTGCAGCCTATCGTCAGGGCCACTACGGCGACAATAGTTGTCAAAATGATTATATATCTGCTCTTTTTCATAAGCGTTATTGATAAAATTGCAGCAAAGGTACACTTTTTTTCCTAATAATCGAAAACTTTTTCTTTTTTTACCTCGTTTTTATGCTGTGCCACGGCCTGGAATGCAGGTTTTGCTGAATTGACACAAAGATTTGCAAGGGTGGCACACATGTTTCCACGCTTTGCCGTACCTTTGCCACCGATAATAAAATATAAAGCGTGTGGAAATAAGTCCTATCCTCACCGTAGCACAATAGAACAATGTCTCACCTTATAAATAATAATGTATTATGGCAACAATGACAAACGAACAGATTGAGCAGAAGAAGCAGCAGTTGAAGCAACTGGCTGAAGAAGTAAAACAACTGAAGAACGAACTGGTGGAAGCCGGAGCGTGGCCCCTCAGCGAGGATGACCTCGACAACGTGGCTGGCGGTCTTCTTATGCCATGGATCCTTAACCCTGAAGCTTATTTCTAAAAAGGTAAAACGTTCATTCGTATTATTCAAATCAAAGCATCATGGCAACAATGACAGTAGAACAGATTGAGCAGAAGAAGCAACTGCTCGCAGAGAAAGTGAAAGAGATGAAAGCCATCTACGACGAACTCGTGGAGGCTGGTGCAATCGAACTGTCCGAGGAAGAACTCGACAAGGCCGCCGGAGGAGATTCTTTCCAGGGATGGAGACCTCCTACATTCAATAGAGATACGAAAACAGAAGATGATCCCCTTGACTTTTCATGTGATCTCTAAACATTATTATATATTATTGGAATAAACAATGAGAAAGCATTTCTATCTGCTGGTAGCCATCCTTGCGATGGCGACGCTGGGCGCGAAGGCCCAGGACAACGTGTTCAGCTACACCTACGAGGGTGCGACGCTCTACTATGTCATCGACTCGGTAGGCAACGCCGCCGTGGTGCCGCCACTGTACCCCTTCAGCACTAAAGACGACACCAACGACAACGCCTGGGGCGACTACGACAAGCCCACGGGTGCGGTCTCTGTGCCACAGTCCGTGCCCTACCTCAGCGCGATGCACCCCGTCACCGCCGTGGCCGACTATGCCTTCTTCAACTGCAGAGAGATGACAGGCGTGACCCTGCCGCAGTCCGTCGCTTCCCTTGGCCGCAATGCCTTCGCCCAATGCCGCGCTATGCAGTCCGTCAACATCCCCGACGGCGTGACCAGCCTCAGCTATGGTTGCTTCCAGGTTTGCAGGGCGCTACAGACGATAGACATCCCCGCCAGCGTCCGCACCATCGACACGGGAGCCTTCTACAATTGCCGTGGGCTGAAAGAGGTGACCTTCCACGAAGGACTCGACAGCATCGGCCGACTGGCTTTCTGCTTCTGCACCTCGCTCGAAAGCGTTACCCTGCCCGAAGGTCTGCGCTATATCGACTACGAAGTCTTCATGCGCGACTCCCTCCTGCGCCACATCGATCTGCCCTCCACGCTCGAGGTGGTCATTGACAACGCCTTCCGCTGCAATCCGAAGCTCGAAAGCATCACCTTCCCCGACAACATGAAGTATCTCGGCGGCGGCGTCGTGATGGAATGTCCCAATCTCACCTACGTGTACCTGCCCGAAAACCTGGAGACGATGGGGGCGTTCATGCTCTGTAACACAGGCCTTGAGACCTTCGTCGTGCCGCCGCACGTGCAGGCCATCGAGTATCAGGCCTTTGCCGATTGTCAGCGCCTGCACAAAGTCACCCTGCCCGCCAGCGTCACCACACTCGGCTGGGGCCTCTTCGACAACTCGCCGATAGACACCCTAGCCGTGGAGTGCACCGTGCCGCCCACGCTTATCGAGAAACACGGCTACACCACCTTCCAGGAGTACACCGCCACCCTCATCGTCCCCGCCGGCTCTTTGGAGACCTACCGACAGCATCCCGTCTGGGGCCTCTTCACGAACATCGTCGAGGACACGACGACCGCCGTCAAGGAAATCAAAAATAGTGAATTGTCAAATAGTAAATTCTTTGACCTCAATGGGCGCCGCCTGACCAGCAAGCCCACACGCCGCGGCATATACATCAACAATGGACGCAAAATGATGATAAAGTAAGGTAACAAATAGTATTCACATTAAAACAAAACCATTATGGCAATATTAACAAACGCGTTTGTTAATGTTGCCATAATTCTGATTAATTAATTGTTGATATTACTCAAAAACAGCATTTTAGCTGTGTCACAGCGTAAAAACGAGGCAAAAAAAAGCAAAAGTATTCGATTGTTCCGCAAAAAAGTGTACCTTTGCTGCATTGTTATCAATAACACTTATGAGAAAGAGCAGATATTTCATCATATTGATAGTTTTTGTCGCTGTAGTGGCCCTGATGACTGGCTGCTCGAAGCCTGACCGCAACGATGAAGCTGCTGCGCTGAGCAAAGAGATAGTCAACGATGGATTATCCGACGTTGAACATTCTGTGGAGCGAGTGGATAGTGCGGAGCAGGCGGGTTTGTTCACGGCAATACGTGCTAACACTATTAAAGCAATTATCTATGAGAATGCCGACCGAAGGCGGCTGGCAGCCTATTACGCAGAGAAAGCGATTGCTGCAGAAGCGGGACATGCTGTCGCCACGTCGGCAGACAGCAACCTTTATTGTAAGGCTCGCTTGATTCTGGGTAACGGTGCATACGCCGATGGCGAGTATGGTAAATCACTCGCCCTCTCCAAGGAAATCCTTGCTTTTTTGGGTGATGGCACAACGCCAAATGATTTGGAGATGAAGTGCAGGGCACTGATGCAGATGGCAGATTGTGAAAGCAAACTGGGGCATATTGCAGAATCCGAGCAGTTGTTTCTGCAATGCATCGATGATTTGATGGCGAGTACACAGCATGCGACCGATTATGGGGAGATTGATCCGCTCATCTATACGTTGCTTTCACTCAACGACCTGTATATCGACAATAAGATGGCAGAGAAGGCACTGCCCCTGATGGCGAAGATGGACACAGCGATGGCGCGTCTTACACGCTGTCCAAACACTCCCGACTGGGCGATGCAAAAGCGCCGCAACAACGTGACCATCAGTAAGGCGATGGTCTATGCTGCCAATGGACAACGAGAGCAGGCGGAGATCCTTCACCGTGAATATCAACAGTTCCAAGGTCTTGGCGCGTTAGACATGGCAGCCGAAGGTCTGTATCTGTCGATGACGGGCCGTTACGACGAGGCAGTCCGCTTGTTCGACGAAACCGACTCTATGATGCGCTCCAATGGCGAGCCCATCAGCGACCTCTATGTAAAGACCTTGCTCAATTACAAGTATGATGCTCTGCAGAAGGCGGGACGCGCGACAGAGGCTCTGGCGCTAGGCGACCGTATACGGCAGTTAACCGACTCCATCCGCCAGCAGGAGCGTCAGGCCGACGTGGAGCAGTTGCAGGAAATCAAGCGTCAGGAAAACGAAATCTCCAGCCGCCGCCAGTCGCTCGTCGTCCACCGTATCATCCTTGCCAGTGCCACCATTATCATCTTGCTCATCGCCTACCTGCTTTGGCGCTCCTATAAATATAATAAGGTGTTGACCGAGAAAAATCGTCGTTTGCTGGCTGAGATTGAGCAGCGCGAGCAGGAAAACCAACAAGCTATTGAGCAGTTGGAGGCCGCACCAGAGGCTGAACTCACTACTGGTCAGCAACTCTACCGCCAACTCTGTGAACTGATGAAGCAGCCCGACATCTTCACCGATCCCGACACTAATCCTGATACGCTGGCCCGGATGCTAGGCACCAACCGAACGTACATCTACGATGCCATTCGCGAGTGTGCTGACATGACTCCTGCTGATTTCATTAACAGTTACCGTCTGCGTCACGCCACTCACTTGCTTTCTACCACCAACGACTCCATAGGTCTCATTGCCGAACTCTGCGGACTATCCCGCCGCACCTTCTACCGTCTTTTCAGCGAAACTTACGCCATGTCGCCTTCCGACTATCGTCATGTAGCCAAAAAGTAGATTTTGACGAATTGACACAAAGATTTGCATGGGTGGCACACTTGTTTCCCAGTCTTGCCGTACCTTTGCCACCGATTTGACAATCGATAGCAATAAGAAAGAGTAATTAGCATAAATAATAAACTGTATGAAAAAGATTTTCTTTCTGATGGCGATGACCATCATGGTGCTGGGCTTCACTGCCTGCACCGACAACGACGACAACCCGACGCTGAATCCTACTGACCCCAAGGCTCTTGTGGGCACATGGGTGGGCGATCTCTCGGGCAAGACATTTACGCTGTGGAACTACGGCAAGTCGTGGAACGTATGGACGTTCAACGAAGACGGAACGGGTGTATGCGATGTGTACTTCCTGACGGGCGAAGATCCTACCGCCCTGCAACACCAGCCGTTTACATATTCAGCCGAGAACGGCAACATGACCATCACGATGGACGACGGTCCGTGGGATGCAAAATACCAGGTTGTTGACGACAAACTGACGATAGACAACGGCATCGCGATAGCCTTCGATAAGGCCGATGCCACAAAGGCCGCACAGTTCGACGAGTGGAGCAAGCGTGAACTGGTGAATGTGCCCGGCACGCAGGCCCGCTATACCATATTCGTCTATGGCAACGCCGGAGGCAATATGGACTGGATTATAGAGCAAGGATTCTGGGAGCAACTCAGACCCTACCTAAAGGACGGGAGCAAGGTGCGCGTGGCCGTCCTCTACAAGTATGGCCAGAACACTAGCGGCCAGTTGACCGACGATGGTGACGTGGTGTGGTTTGAATTGAACAGCGAGACCGACCTCGACAACCTACACGAGCATGGATTAAACGGGCTCGGCATGAACACCCAGGCCATCGCCACCAAGCTCTACGATCCCAACACCATCCACCAGTTCATCGAGTTTAGCAGTCTCTTCTGCCCAGCCGAGGAATACATCTTTGCCATTTGGGGCCACGGCAGCGGCTTCAATCCTATGGGCGACATTCCTGGCAAGTACCATAATTCCACGCGCGGTGTCATTGGCGACGAATGGAACGACCACGAGCAGTTGGACATGTACGAACTATCACAGGCCATCAAGGCCACGGGCCGCGCCCCGCTTAAGGCTATATTCTTTCACAACTGCCTGATGGGCAACATGGAGACGCTGACCGAGTTGCGCGACGTAACAGAGTACATAGCCTGCTCTGCTCACGAGCTCAGCAGCAGCGGCGAGGTGCTGACAGGATTCGTTAAGGGCCTCATCGAGAAAAATAACGTGGAGGATGCCTTCGCTTACATGCTCAACGACATCACACCCGTATGGCAGGACAGTTATAAGAATGAAGGAGGCCGTGCCATCAACGGCGACTTCAAATTGCTGCGCACCAGCGAACTCGACGGAGTCATCGATGTCGCCCGTCGACTGGCCGACCGCCTCGTCGCCCTATACCCGACGCAGCAGGAGGCCATCGATCTCGCCACCAAGCAGGTTTATCGCTTCAAAACTTACGACGATGACCCCAACAATAGTTTCTACTATCCTTTCTTCGACCTACAGGACTACGCCGACAAGCTGGCCGAAAACACTGGCGACGCCGAGTTAAACTCCATCGCACATGACATGAAGCAGGCCTTCGACCAAGCCATCCTCCAACGTGCCGACGTCAACTGGAGCGTACAGCACCTCGACCACTACAGCCTCAGTGTCTGCCTCTATCACCAGGTCTTCTACAATTTCGACTTCGTCGGAGCCGGAAGTGCCGTAAAAAGCAACATCGGCGAGGGCTATGAGCAGTGTACATTCCACAAACTGACCGGCTGGGGCAACTTCCTCCGAATTAACACCGGTCTGCCCTGGGGCAATCCCACCAGTGGTGGCGGCGGGGCCGTTGGCACGACAAAAAATTCGAACTAGAAAAAGGGTTCTGCGTCAATTTGGGTGGTAATTCCAGTCCCATTTCATGCTACTATAGAGGAGTTTTGCTCTCAGGACATCGGCATTTGCCCTGTTG
>ONKX01000063.1 GCA_900318555.1 uncultured Prevotellaceae bacterium
TTTAGGGATTTTCTCGTCACCCGTATAAGATTTCACCTCTACCACCTCTACCCTGATGGCGGTCAGAAGCTGTCGGGAATGAACGTTACCCAAGGTAATGAGTTTCGTCACCTTACGGGCTGAACGGCGCTCTGCTCCCTGCTGTCCGGCCGAGAGCAGGGAAGTGTCAAGCCGACAGCAGGGAGCAGAGTGACAGTTAGCAGGGAAGGTGTTGGAGCCAATACTTTCGGAGTAATCGAAAATACTCTTGGACTATTCAAAATTTCTTTCGGAGTATTACATTTTAGTGCCGGGCAGTTGAAGGGAAAGAGTGCCGTGCAAACAGGGAGAAAGTGCCTAGAAGAAAGGGAAGTCAGGGCAGGACGAAGCGGAGGGATTCGAGGAACTGGACGAGGAGAATGTAGAGGGGCAGCAGGGGGGCACACTGGCGCAGACCATAGACCAGCGCGCCATAGACGTCGGCCAGCGACTGGAACGAGCCGGCGATGACGCCGTGGATGATGGCAGCCATGAGGACGCCGAAGGCGGCAAGGGGCACGAGGCTGGCGGAGAACGGCGAGGGCCAGAGCAGTCCGCTGGCGGAGAGCAGTACGGCGTGAGGAACGACGGTGAGCAGTAGGACAATGCCGACATAGATGACGAGGAACACTACGGATACTCCACGGCTGCGGACGACGGCACCGTAGGCCATAGCCAACAGCAACAGCCAGACGAGTACAGGGCTACCGACAATCTCGGCAAAATGGCCGAGGAACCAGCGGATGCCTTCCCCTGAGAGCATGCTGCGCACGCCACTCAAGGGCAATGCAGCACTCCACAGCCACGAGCCGAGCATGAGTAGCAGTTGGGCCAGCACCAGCGCAAGGGCAATATGTGGGAGAAACCTTTTCATCAATCCGTTTAATCCGTATAATCCGTGTTCTATTAGTCTGCGTCCGGCACAAGGTTATCGATATCGAGGATGCGCAGTTCGATGGCGCGGACAACAAGGCGCGTGGCATTGACGCTCTCACCACCGGGGAACAGTTTCTTCACTAGTTCGTTCTGGCGCTTCTCCAGACTCTTCACACCGAAAGGCATGCCGCGCAGCGTTGTGATCTGCTCCTTGGTATAGCCGAGGGCGAGATGGCGCAGGAAACGTTCGTCGTATTCGTCGATTTCGTAGTCGATGAGCGCCTCCTGACTGGCGAGCTGCGACGAGACGGCCTGCTTGAAGCGATCGACGATGCGTTCGAGGATGGGTTCGTTGAACACAAGCGCCTTACCTTCCATGACGGAGCGCACATCGTGGCGCGTCAGCAGTTCACCACTCTTGAGGATGATGCCGTCGGCACCTGCGTCGAGCACGTCAACCCATAGCTTCTCGTTGAGTATCTCACCAGTGAAGATGAGCACCTTGACCTGCGGATACATCTCCTTGGTCTGACGGCATATCTCGACGCCCACGGTCGTGGAACCGCCCAGTCCGAGGTCGAGCAACACGAGGTCGGGCTGCTGTTTCTTGATGAGTCGCCAGAACGACAGCTCGTCGTCGGCAGTACCGATGACTTCTGCCTCGGGAATCTCGTTACGAACGATACCTTCCGTGCCTTTGAGTTCGAGGGGCACGTCCTCGACGATAATAAGTTTAAATTTGTCCATTGTTGTATGTTGGTAGAGTAATTGTTATTTCTTGCGGTGTGACCATGATGCCACAGGCGCGGCGGTGGGTGGCGTCGCCGTGGTCGCGGATAATCTGACGGCAGCGCAGGTAGTCGATGTCGGACAGCTGCTCGCTGCGGGTGACGGTGAAAACAACGTAACGGTCGTCCTTGACGTGAGCCTCGACGTGCTGTGGCTTGAGGATGTCGGCCAAGTAGCGCAGCAGGTTTTCGTTGCCCAGCACGGGCGTTTCCCAAAGCGTGGTGTGGCTGACGTGGAGCTTGACTTGTTCGACCTGGCGGACGGCCTGCGTGCTGAGCAATCCGTAGAGTTCGCGGTAGTATTGTGTCACCTCGTCGAGCGAACCGACGTCGCCCTTATCGACGAGCTGTCGGATGCGCGATGGATAGTACATGGTCTCATGTTTCAGCGCGGAGAGGCAGTTGTCGAGCACGTTGTTGGCAACGTGGAGCTTGTTGTCCTCGAGTTCCATGCGGCGCAGTTCGTCGTCGGCAAACTCGATGTTGTCGAGCTTTATGCGTTCGCGACGACGGCGGTCGTAGAGGCGATGGCGGTAGTACACCATGTAATAGGCTGGCACGATGAGCAGCAGGATGACGATGAGCAGTATCATGGCGATGCGCTTGTTGGACTGCGACTCCTGCATGACGCGGCAATAGTCTGCCAGCGTGTTGTCGGCAGAGAGTTCCTTGAAGAGCTGGGTGTACACCTTATTATTATATATATATAGTGGCCATTCATGGAGGGCGAGCGCGGCGACGGCACTCTCGTTGCGAATGTCGAGAATGACCTGATAGTTGATACTGACGCTGTCGTGAAGCCACTGAATCTCGGCAGGCACGGGCGAGGCATCGTTGGCATCGGCAGTCATTAGCAACGGGCTGTGGGGATGGTGTTGCAGATAGTGGCGGTTGAGTGCCGCGCGACAGGAGTCGGCAAACAGCAACGTGCGCTCGTACTGGCCGTTGATGTTGCAGAAGTAGGCGGAGTCGGCATAGACGTGAGCGCTGTCTATGGCTGTTAGCGGTTGGCTGTTAGCTGTTAGCTGTTGGCCAAAAGCCAATAGCCAAATGCCAATAGCCAAAAGCTTGCCCTTCGGCAGCCGGAAGAAGAAGCGCGAGCCCCTACCCTGCTCGCTCTCGGCAGACAGCTGGCAGACGCTGAAGAGCTGGCTCATCTTGCGGTATTTCTCGATGATACCTTTGCAGTTCATCAGTCCGAAGCCGTGCTCGCCAGTCACCTTATGGTCGAAGGCGTGGGCCAGCTGCTCGTCAGTCATACCACAGCCGGTATCTGTCACGGACAGTTCGACGTAGTCAGCCTGTTCGGCAGCCGAGACGGTGACGCTGCCACCCTTGTCGGTGAACTTGCGGGCATTGTCGGCCAGCGTGTTGAGCATGAAGAGCGTCAGCACGCGGTCGGCCTTGACAACGGCATCGGTAGGTTCGACGCTGAGCGACACTCCTTTCATATCGAATGCCGAGCGGCTGCGGCCCACGATGTCGAACAGCGGCTGCAGCGGAAAACTCTCGATATGGAGGTTCAGTTCGCCGCGGCGCAACTGAATCCACGTCGTCAGTAGGTCGTTTTGCTCGTTGATCTTATCAGTGACCTCGCGGATGTAGTCGAGGCGTTCTTTATTTTCTAGATTTTCTAGAGATTCTAGATTATCTAGAGGTTCTAGAGGTTCTAGATGTTTGACTTCGTGGCGGATGCGGTCGATGAGCGGCAGGATGCCTACGACCACTGACACCTTGGCACGCTGGTCGAGATTACGGCGCTCAGACTGTTCGACACTCAGCTGTCGCATACGGACATCTTCAGCCTTTTGTTCGAGCACGTCGTCGAGTTCGTTACCATCCTTGCTGCGATGGTTGAGGTAATTGAACAGCCAAAGCAGGAACAATAGCAGCACGATGGCACAAACGACGGCAATGAGCATCCAGTTGAGTTGTTCGGAGGCCTTGTCGTAATGGGCAGCGCGCGACTCGAGTTCGCGGTCCTGACGCGTCTGTTCCTGCAGGTCGAGATAGAGGTTGCGGTTGTAGTCGCTGGCAGCCTTATCGTTCAGGGCGGCATAGGCCACGCTGAGCTGTTCGCGGATAGAGGCCACGAGGTCGGGAGCCTGATTGATGGTGGTGTCAGAGAGTGCCTTGTTCAGATGTTCGAGGGCCATCTCGTCGTCGCCGATGGCATGATAGCAGGAGGCCAATGTACGATGGGCACCGGCAATCTGGTAGATGTCACCATAGTCCTCGAAGAGCTGCAGGGCCTCCTCAGCCAGTTCCAGGTCGCCGGTATGGTCGGCCAGCGCCTCCTTGGCCTGTGCCTCGAAATAGGGATAGTCGTGTCGCAGGGCGATATTCAGGCAGCGCGACAGACAATCCATCTCCTCCTGATAGATGTCCTCCTGACTGCCGTCAGTAATGATGCCACCAGCGCCCATGTTGTAGAGGTAATTCAGGAACTGAGCCGTATCGCGGCGCACCTCGTTAGGGTCGATGGCCATGAGTGCGTCGATGGACTGGCGCTCGAGGCCTACATAATAATAATAGGTGGAATTGACGATGCCAAACTCCGTCTCGGCATAGCGCAGGCGCTGTTGCTGGCGGGTGTCGAGCTGGTTGCGTTCCTCGTCGATACGTTTCATACAGGTCACGGCACGCTCGCGGAAATCGTGGAAGTCCTTGTTGCGCGAACGACGCTGGCAAAGACGCATCTGCTGGACGTAACACACCAAGAGTTCCAACTGATTGTCGGTCATCTCGGGAATCTGGTTCAGATAGTCCTCTGCGGCCTTATAGTCCATTCGGACCATCTTGACAAAGGCTAGGTTGTTCAGTCCTTCAGCAGTTCCTTTCGCCGCTGAAGCATAGTATTCGACGGAGTCAATATTGCGATAATGATAGGCATAGGAAAGAGCATTCAGCCTGTCCATCGCCTGCCTATCTGGCGATGAACAAGCTGAAATAAGGAAAAGACCCAGTACGGCCAGAAGCCATACTGAGTCCCTAAATGTTATCGTTTTATGCGCGAGCCTTAGCACAGTAGCCGAGTGCCTCCTTGCACTTGTCGGTTACATACTGGCAGTCACCGGCCTTCACCTTGTCAGAGGGGAACAGCTTCGAACCCATGCCGACGCAGAAGACGCCAGCCTTGAACCACTTCGTCAGGTTCTCCTCCTCAGGAGCTACGCCACCAGTAACCATGATCTTCGACCAAGGCATGGGAGCCATCAGACCCTTGATGAGGTTCGGACCAACCACGTCGCCAGGGAATACCTTGGTGAAGTCGCAACCAACCTCCTGAGCCTTACCAATCTCAGATGGTGTCAGGCAACCAGGGCAGTAAGTTACGCAACGACGGTTGCAGACAATGGCGATATCGGGGTTGAACAGCGGACCAACTACGAAGTTGGCACCCAACTGGATGTACAGCGAAGCGGTAGGAGCATCGACTACAGAGCCAATACCCAGCGCCAGCTCAGGACATTCTTTGTTAACCCACTTTGACAACTCACCGAATACCTCATGAGCGAAGTCGCCACGGTTGGTGAACTCGAACGCACGGACACCACCCTCGTAGCAAGCCTTGATGACATTCTTACAAACTTCAACGTCCTTGTTGTAGAAAACAGGAACCATCGGTGCTTCGGCAATCTTTGCCATCACCTGGAATTTATCAAACTTTGCCATAATTACTCTTTATATTCACGCTTTAAATACAGGCGACAATCAAATACTGCAACAAGTTCCCAGCCTTCAAAGCCCAACTTATTTAACTTCTTCTCAGTTCCTACGATGGAGGAAATCACCTTATATTCAAACTGTTTCATAATCAATTATCAATTAATTAGCTTTAGCGCTGTACGCGACCGCTGGCATTACCGCCTGCGAGAGATTCAACTTCGTCAACACCTACCAGATTGAAGTCACCATTAATAGTATGCTTCAAGGCAGAAGCAGCTACTGCAAACTCAAGAGCCTCGCCCTGGGTCGGCTTGGTGAGCAGACCATGAATCAGACCACCAGAGAACGAGTCGCCACCACCGACGCGGTCGATGATAGGATTGATTTCGTAACGCTTTGACTGGTAGAACTCCTTACCGTCGTAGATCAGTGCCTTCCAACCGTTGAAGGTAGCGCTGTAGCTCTCGCGGAGTGTAGAGACGACATACTTGAAGCCGAACTCAGCCATCATCTGCTTGAAGATGCCCTCGTAACCGGCAGCATCGGTCTTACCACCCTCAACGTCAGCATCGGGCTTGAAACCAAGGCAGAGCTCTGCATCCTCCTCGTTACCAATGCAAACATCCACATACTTCATCAGCGGACGCATGATAGAGATAGCCTTCTCAGAGGTCCACAGCTTCTTGCGGAAGTTGAGGTCGACAGATACCGTCACACCATGACGCTTGGCAGCCTCGCAAGCGAGCTTCGTCAACTCAGCAGCCTTGTCAGAGATGGCAGGTGTGATACCGCTCCAATGGAACCAAGCAGCACCCTCCATAATCTTATCGAAATCAAAATCAGAAGGATTAGCCTCAGCAATAGCGCTGTGAGCACGGTCGTAGATAACCTTTGAAGGACGCATCGACGCGCCAGTCTCAGCATAATACAAACCTACACGGTCGCCACCACGAGCAATGAACTGGGTGTTAACACCATAACGGCGGAGTGCATTGACTGCAATCTGACCAATCTCGTGCTTGGGCAGCTTAGAAACAAAGTAAGCCTCGTGACCATAGTTTGCCACGCTGACAGCTACGTTAGCCTCACCACCACCAGGGATGATACGGAATGACTCACTCTGAATGAAACGGTCGTTGCCCACGGGCGACAGGCGGAGCATAATCTCACCTAATGTTACAATTTTTGCCATTTGTTTTAGTATTACGTTTAATGAAATGTTTAAAATACTGGTTGCAAATTTACGACATTTTTTCGGAACTTCCAAAATTATACACTAAATATTCACTAAAATTCTACGTAAACGTTTTTTATGACACTTTTCTTTTGCCATTCGGCTACAATTTCGTAACTTTGTGCCTCGAATATGCATATTTTTGAATTCACACAACAGGAAAAAGAAGAAACGCTGGTACTTTATAATAAGGTACGCGAACTCTTGGACGACTCTTTGCAGAAAAGAGACGAACAACTGATGCGCCATCACCTGATGCGCGCTATTGAGGAACAGCAGATGCATCGCAACGTCTTTGGGCTGAACCCCGTGCTACTTGGTTTTCAGACCGCACAACTCGTTGTCGAAGAGATTGGCCTGCGCCGTGATGCCGTCATTGCCATCCTGCTCAGACCGAGCGTCGAAGAAGGCTATCTAACCATTGATGACGTACAAGCCGACTTTGGCGAGTCCATTGCCCGCATCCTGCGTGGTCTGCAACGCATCCAGCAGCTCTATAAGAAGAATCCCGTCATCGAAACTGAGAATTTCCGCAACTTGCTGCTCTCGTTTGCCGAGGACATGCGCGTCATTCTAATCATGATTGCCGACCGCGTGAACCTCATGCGACAGATTCGTGACACTGAGCAACTTGAAGCCAAGCACAAGGTCAGCGAGGAGGCTGCCTACTTGTACGCTCCCCTCGCCCACAAATTAGGTCTCTATAAGTTGAAGTCGGAACTGGAGGACCTGTCGCTGAAATACATGGAGCACGACGCTTACTACCACATCAAGGATAAGCTGAGTGAAACCAAGCAAAGCCGTGATGCCTATATCGAACGGTTCATCAAACCTATCGAACAGCGACTGACGGAGGCTGGACTGACGTTCCACATCAAGGGCCGCACAAAGTCCATCCACTCCATCTGGCAGAAGATGCAGAAGCAGAAATGTCCCTTCGAAGGCGTTTACGACCTCTTTGCCATCCGCATCATTTTGGACACGCCCGTCGAAAAGGAAAAGATGCAATGCTGGCAGACGTTTGCCATTATCACCTCCATGTACCAGCCTAATCCAAAACGTTTACGAGATTGGATAAGTGTGCCGAAATCAAATGGTTACGAAAGTCTGCATATCACCGTATTAGGTCCTGAGCAGAAATGGGTGGAGGTACAGATTCGAACGGAGCGTATGGACGAAGTGGCCGAACGCGGCGTTGCTGCCCACTGGCGCTACAAGGGCGTCAGGAGCGAGTCCGGACTGGACGAATGGCTTACCAATATCCGTTCGATGCTGGAAACCAGCGACGGCATGGAGGCGATGGACCAGTTCAAGATGGACCTCTACGAAGACGAGGTATTTGTGTTCACGCCTAAGGGCGACCTCTATAAGTTCCCGAAGGGTGCTACCGTCCTTGACTTCGCCTACCACATCCATTCGAAGATTGGCAATTCCTGCACGGGCGCACGCATCAACGGCA
Source organism: uncultured Prevotellaceae bacterium (assembly GCA_900318555.1). Taxonomy (GTDB): domain Bacteria; phylum Bacteroidota; class Bacteroidia; order Bacteroidales; family Bacteroidaceae; genus Prevotella. The sequence continues at coordinate 8,045 of ONKX01000063.1, forward strand.
AGGTCGTGTCTCTCCGCCAAGTGTTGCAAAGCGGCGACCAGGTGGAAATCATGACGTCGTCGAACCAGAAGCCCAAACACGACTGGCTGAACATCGTGAAGACCTCGCGTGCAAAGTCGAAAGTCCGCCTCGCTCTGAAGGAAACGCAGGTCAAGGAAGGTCTGTTTGCCAAGGAGATGCTGGAACGCAAGTTCAAGAACCGCAAGATAGAAGTGGACGAAAGCATCATGCAGGTGCTCATCCGTAAACTGGGTTTCAAGGAGGTCAGCGACTTCTACCGCCAAATAGCCAACAGCGAACTGGACGTCAACCACGTCATCGACCGCTACGTCGAACTGCAACAGGGTGAACAGCCCGTCACAGGCAATAACGTGGCCGAGAGTGCTGCCCATTTCGTGCTCGACGAATCGCGCCTCAGCCACAACCACACACAGGACGACGTATTGGTCATCGACAAAGACCTGAAAGGCCTTGACTACCAGTTGGCACGCTGTTGCCAACCCATCTACGGCGACTCCGTATTCGGTTTCGTCACCATCAACGGTGGCATCAAGATTCACCGCACCGACTGTCCGAACGCCCCCGAATTGCGCAAGCGTTTCGGCTACCGTATCGTCAAAGCCAAATGGAGCGGCAAGGGCTCGTCGCAATACACGATTACCCTGCGCGTAATCGGCAACGACGACATCGGCATTGTGAACAATCTGACCAGCATTATCTCGAAAGAGGAGAAGCTGGTGTTGCGCTCCATCAACATCGACTCACACGACGGTCTGTTCAGCGGCAACCTCACGCTGATGATTGACGACAATACCCAACTCGAGGCACTGCTAAAAAAGCTCCGCACGGTGAAGGGTGTCAAGCAAATCAACAGAATATAATAAAGGATGAAAAGATATATAACAATAGGTTTAACGCTGTGTTGCTGCTTATTACTCTCTGCCCAGGACAAAAAGTCTTGGCCGCTTAGAGCCCTGCATAGCATCAAGACCTATATCGATTCATCAGCCGTCAGAGGCATCGACCCCAACTACATCAAGGTTCCTGAGAAACCATGGGCCGTAATGCTGAGATATAAAGCCAACGACATGGACCTGCGGTCGACATCCACAATAGGCCATGAAATGATGGCAGAGAAAGGGCTCTACGGTGAACTCAACTGGGAGTCAGCCTTCAAACCGTCCAGCGAGGTATCCATAGGAGCCTGGATAGGCTACAGGGGCTACGGTCTTGGGTACAGCTATTCGCTACACCGCTCTGACGGACGCAATTTCTCCTTCGGTGCCACTGGTGCCAACTATGGTCTCAACCTGCGCATCCGCAGCTTCCACACCAATGAAATCGAAGCCCGTATGTGGGGATATGACGAGAGCGGTCCCTTCGACGAACCTTTCGAGGAAACCGAGACGTGGGATGACATCAAGGTAAAAACAGCCATCTTCGACGGCTTTTATATGTTCAACGGCAAGCGTTTCTCCTATGCTGCCGCCTACGACCAGTCGAGCATCCAGATACGTTCCGCGGGCTCGTTCATGCTGGGACTGATGTGGTTCCAGACATCCATCAACTATGCACGTCCGCTAAACGCACTGCTCATTCAAATCTTGGACGGTGTAGGACGCATCAAACTTCATGAGGGTAGCATCGGCATAGGATATGCTTACAACTGGGTACCTATGAAAAACCTGCTCATCAATATCACGGCCATGCCCATGCTGGTGGTCTATAACCGCACCAAGGCCTATCTTTACGAGTCGAACTATGACATATTTTTAGGGGAGGACGAAGTATCGCCTACAGGCAAGAAGTATGTTCCCGACGACGACAGTTGGCAGGATGACATCACGCTGGAGGAAACATCATCCATCACAAAGTATGGCAAGCTTTCCCTCAACATCGATGCCCGCGCTTCGATTACCTATAATTTCGACCGTTTCTTCCTGAATGTCTATGGCCAGGTAAACCACTGGAACAACAAAATTGACAACAACAGAATCAAACTGACCGACTGGTATGTGAACGCGTCGCTGGGCTTCAGATTCTAAAAAAAGTACTAATTATTCTTAAATCGCATGGAAATTGGATTTTTTTGACTACATTTGCAGAACATTTTCAGAACTTTATACAAATTATTCATTATGAACGACAACAAGATTATGAACAAAGCAGCGGACAACATCCGTATCCTTGCTGCTTCAATGGTTGAGAAAGCCAAGTCAGGTCACCCCGGTGGTGCTATGGGTGGTGCAGATTTCATTAACACCTTGTATTCAGAATTCCTGGTTTACGACCCCGAGAATCCTGCTTGGGAGGGACGTGACCGTTTCTTCCTGGATCCTGGCCACATGGCTCCAATGCTCTATAGCCAGCTCTGCCTCATCGGCAAATACACGCTGGAGGATCTGAAGAACCTGCGTCAGTGGGGTTCAGTCACTCCCGGTCACCCCGAGCGCGAGATTGAGCGCGGCATCGAGAACACCTCTGGTCCTCTCGGACAGGGTCACTGCTTCGCCGTTGGTGCTGCCATCGCCGCTAAGTTCCTGAAGGCTCGTCTGGGCGACGTCATGGGTCAGACCATCTACGCTTACATCTCTGACGGCGGCGTACAGGAGGAGATTTCTCAGGGTGCTGGCCGTATTGCCGGTAACCTCGGTCTGGACAACCTGATTATGTTCTACGATGCTAACGACATCCAGCTCTCTACGAAGACTGAGGTGGTGACCTGCGAGGATACCGCCAAGAAGTACGAGGCTTGGGGCTGGTACGTTCAGAAGATTGACGGTAACAACGTCGACCAGATTCGCGAGGCCATCAAGAACGCTCAGAAGGAGACCGCTCGTCCTTCGCTGATCATCGGTCATTGCGTCATGGGTAAGGGTGCCCGTAAGGCTGACAACACCTCTTACGAGAGCAACTGCGCTACTCACGGTGCTCCTCTCGGTGGCGATGCTTACATCAACACCATGAAGAACCTGGGTGCTGATCCTGAGAATCCGTTCCAGATCTTCCCCGAGGTGAAGGAACTGTATGCTAAGCGTGCTGAGGAGCTGAAGAAGATCTGTGCTGAGCGCTATGCTGCCAAGGCTGAGTGGGCAAAGGCTAATCCTGAGAAGGCTGCTCAGATGGAAGAATGGTTCAGCGGCAAGGCTCCGAAGATTGACTGGAGCAAGGTGGAGCAGAAGGCTGGCAGCGCTACACGTAGTGCCAGTGCAGCTGTTCTGGGTCAGCTGGCCGAGCAGGTGCCCAACATGATTTGTGCTTCTGCCGACCTGAGCAATTCAGACAATACCAACGGATTCCTGAAGAAGACTCACGACATCGTTCGTGGCGACTTCAGCGGTGCATTCTTCGAGGCTGGTGTGGCTGAGCTCACCATGGCTTGCTGCTGTATCGGTATGGCCCTGCACGGTGGTGTCATCCCCGCTTGCGGTACCTTCTTCGTATTCTCTGACTACATGAAGCCCGCCGTTCGTATGGCTGCCCTCATGGAGTTGCCCGTGAAGTTCATCTGGACGCACGATGCATTCCGCGTTGGTGAGGATGGTCCTACCCACGAGCCCGTTGAGCAGGAGGCACAGATCCGTCTGATGGAGAAGCTGAAGAACCACCACGGCAAGAACTCCGTACTCGTTGTTCGTCCTGCCGATGCCGAGGAGACCACCGTTTGCTGGCGCATGGCTATGGAGAACATCGATACTCCTACCGCTCTCATCTTCTCTCGTCAGAACATCGAGATGCTGCCCGAGGGCAACGACTACAGCCAGGCTACCAAGGGTGCCTACATCGTTGCTGGTAGCGACGAGAACTACGACGTCATCCTGCTGGCTTCCGGTTCTGAGGTTTCTACGCTCGAGGCTGGTGCCAAGCTTCTTGCTGCCGACGGCATCAAGACACGCGTCGTGAGCGTTCCTTCTGAGGGTCTGTTCCGCAGCCAGTCGAAGGAGTATCAGCAGGCTGTCCTGCCCGCAGGCAAGAAGAAGTTCGGTCTGACCGCTGGTCTGCCCGTCAACCTCGAAGGTCTGGTAGGTGCCGACGGTACCGTTTGGGGTCTCGAGAGCTTCGGTTTCTCTGCTCCTTACAAGGTGCTCGACGAGAAGCTCGGCTTCACCGGTGAGAATGTATACAAGCAGGTAAAGAAGCTGCTCGCATAAATCATCCGTGACATTAGAATCAAAGTGGTCTGCCCGTCGTGGTCAGGCCACTTTTTCTTTTGCCGCACGGGCCATTCAGCGTTTCAGGATTTCCATGTATTCCTCGTAGGAGATGTGGCGAGCACCCATGGAGCGGAGATGCGGGGTCTCAAACTGACAGTCGATGAGGCTGCCTCCGTATTGCTGGAAGAGGCGGGCAAGATGGATGAGGGCGAGTTTAGAGGCACTGGGAACGAGCGAAAACATGCTCTCGCCGAAGAAACAAGCACCGAGGGTGACACCATAGAGACCGCCAACGAGCCGTCCGTCCGGTGTATCGTCCGACGGTTGCCATACCTCGACACTGGCCGCAAAGCCTTGTCGGTGGAGTTCGGTATAGGCACGAATGATGTCCGGTCCCAGCCATGCTCCATCTTCGGTGTTGCGGTTCTGGGCCGTAGCACAGCCACGGATAACCCCTTCGAAGTCGCGGTTGACGGTAACGGTATATTGCCGTTTTTTGATGAGTTGCTGCATGGAATGACTGACATGGATTTCGTCGGGAAAGATGACGAAGCGCTGCAGGGGACAATACCACAACGGCTCGTCGCGATACTGGAAGGAATACCATGGGAAGAACCCGTTGCTGTAAGCCAATAGCAGACGGTCCACCGAGAGGTCGCCACCGACAGCTACCAGCCCATCGTCCTCGCCCTGATGAGGGTCTGGAAACCACAACTCGTCATCCAATTGATAAACTGCCATCCTTCACACTAACTGTTATTTCGCCACCGTTCTTCAACGAGCCAAAAAGTATCTCGCGCATCAGCAACGGCTTCAGCTGCTGGGCAATGACACGATCCATCTCGCGCGCACCATATTCTGCCGTAAAGCCTTCCTTCAGCAAATGGTCGAAAGCATCTGGTTCTAAGGACATTCGGACGTTCTTTGCTTCGAGCTTAGCATCCAGTTCGCGCAACTTCTTCTTCAGGATGAGCGTAGCCATTTCCTTGTCCATATCGCGGAACACGACGGTGCCCGACAGGCGGTTCAGAAACTCTGGCTTGAAGGTCCGCTTCACCTGTTTCATCATCGCCTCGCCACGACTGACATTGCCGCTAAAGCCAATGGTCTGACCAGCAAACTGCGCCCCGGCATTCGAAGTCATGATGAGCACCACATTGCGGAAGTCGGCCTTGCGCCCCTTGTTGTCCGTCAACTTGGCGTAGTCCATCACCTGCAAAAGAATGTTATAGATGTCCTGATGGGCCTTCTCAATCTCGTCCAACAGCAACACGGCATTGGGCGACTTGCGGATAGCATCGGTCAGCAGACCGCCGTCCTCGTAGCCCACATAGCCCGCTGGCGAACCGATGAGTTTGGCAACGGCATGCTTCTCGGTATATTCGCTCATGTCGAAACGTATCAGTTCGATGCCAAGTTCCTTGGCCAGCACCCGTGCCACCTCCGTCTTTCCCACACCCGTAGGCCCCACGAAGAGCAGCGATGCCAAGGGTTTGTTGTCGTCCAGCAATCCTGCCCGCGACATCTGCACGGCCTCCACCACCTGTCGGATAGCCTCGTCCTGACCGTAAATCTGAGCTGAGAGTTGAGCGTTGAGCGTTGAAAGTTTCTCATAGTCGTCGTCCTTGGCAATGGCCAGCGCATCCACCTTGCACGTCTTCGCCAACACGTCGGCAATATCCGCCTTGGTTACACTTCTTCCCTCTTCCGTCTGACATCTTACTTCGCAAGCCGCTCCGGCTTCATCTATCAAGTCGATGGCCTTGTCTGGCAGGAAACGGTCGTTCACGTGCTTGGCACTGGCTTCCACGGCAAAGTCAATAGCCTCGTCGTCGTACTTCACCTGATGGAATTCCTCGTATCTCGGCTGCAACTGCCGCAGGATATGCTTTGTCTCTTCAACCGTCGGCTCCGCGATATCTATCTGCTGAAAACGGCGAATCATACCCTTTGAACGGGCAAAATGGCGGTTGTATTCCTCGTAGGTTGTAGAACCGATAAAGCGGATATTGCCTGCCTCCAGATAGGGCTTCAACATGTTCGATGCATCCATCGCCCCCTCGCCAGTGGCACCAGCGCCCACCAAGGTGTGTATCTCGTCAATATACACGATGTTGTTCGCACCGTGCACTCCGGCGTTCTCGCCGCCAGTCTCTCCCTGCACACCGTCCATAATCATCTTGATGCGGTTCTCGAAGTCGCCGCGATACTGCGTGCCAGCCAGCAGCGTTCCCATGTCCAGCTGATACACCTTAGAGCCCTGCAAACGCTCGGGCACCCTACCCTCTTCTATCATTCTCACCAGTCCCCAGACCAGTGCTGTCTTGCCCACGCCGGGCTCGCCCACATGCAGCGGATTATTCTTATCCCTGCGACACAACACCTGAATGGTCCTTTGCAACTCCTGCTCACGGCCAATCAACGGATTCTGCTGCTCGTACAGGTCGTTCATGCACGTCACAAGCCGTTTCCAGGCGGCCTTGTCTGACGGGTTGGATTCAGTATCCTCATCATCACCCTTTGCCTCCAAGTCATCATCAAACTCATAGAAGTTTATCAGCTGACTCATAAAGTTCGCTTCATTGCCATCCAGGCAGTCTTTCAGCAAGTAGGCCGCCCACGAGTCTTCCAATGCCAGGATGCCCCTCGTCAGATGCGGGATATCGAGTTCCGCCGCACTGCTCGACACCACCGACTGCACGGCCATTTCCAACACCTTGCCCAACTGCACAGAAGTCTCAGGAATATACTCCTTGCCCTCAGGCAACGATTCCACGCCCTCCAAATAATCCTTGAGGCGTTCCTCCAACTGAAAGGGACTATAGAAAATGTTCACCGCAGCGTTGAAGTTATAATCCTCTATCAATGCCAGCAACAGGTGCTCGGGCATGATATACTCATGTCGGTAGCCCTTACAGCACTCGTATGCCTTGTTCAGCATCCTCGCCGCACGTTCTGTCTGTTTTATCTCTGCCATTCTTACCCTTTTACCTTTTTACTTTTTTACCTTTAACTTTCCTCCGGTTCAACGGTCAGTCTCAGCGGAAACCCCTCCTCGCGCGCCATGTTCGTCGCCTTACGGGCCTTCGATACCGCGATGTCGTAGCTGTAGATGCCCACCACGGCCTTGTCCGAATGGTGCACCTGCAACATCAGCGCCTCTGCCTCCTCCTCGCTCTTCAGGAATACCTGCACCAGTATCATTACCACAAACTCCATCGTCGTGAAGTCGTCGTTGTAGATGATCACCTTATACCGCCGCGGCTCCTTCAGATTCGTCCGCTGCCGTTCCCTTATCTGTGACTGTTCTTTTGCCATATACTTACTTATTCCTCTGCGAAGGTACGAAAAAAATGTGAGCTGACCAAACATCAGCCCACCTTTTTCAACTTTTCGCTTTTCACCGGCAAAAGCCGTTTCTTACCTCTTACTTCTTACCTCTTAAAACTTTTCCAAACATTTTCAGGCTGTCGGATTACTTGCAAAAACAACCCTAAAACAGATGTCACTTATGGTAACATTTTTCATGGAAAATATGGCTCACCAGTAAATTCTTACAGATTACCGGTTGCTTCCTATGGCCGCATGGAGCTGGCCCAGATTTACTTCCCTCATATCTGCGGGCGTGCCGCCTGGCGCAAGTTCAA
>ONKX01000053.1 GCA_900318555.1 uncultured Prevotellaceae bacterium
CCAACAGATGCAGGAGGATACCGGTGCTACTATCACCATCGATGAGGAAGATGGCGTTGGCAAGATTCAGGTCAGCGGTCCTAACAAGGAAGCTATCGATGCCGCTATCGCAAAGATCAAGGCTATCGTTGCTATTCCTGAGGTCGGCGAGGTTTACGAGGGTACCGTTCGCAGCATTATGCCTTACGGCTGCTTTGTAGAGTTCATGCCTGGCAAGGACGGTCTGCTGCACATCTCTGAGATTGACTGGAAGCGCCTTGAGACTGTCGAGGAGGCTGGCATCAAGGAGGGTGACAAGATTCAGGTGAAGCTCCTGGAGATTGATCCTAAGACAGGTAAGTTCAAGCTCTCTCATCGTGTGCTCATTGAGAAACCTGAGGGCTATCAGGAGCGTCCAGCACGTCCCGAGCGTCGTGAGCGCCCTGAGCGTGGCGAACGTCGCGACCGTGGTGAGCGCCGTGATCGCGGTGACAGAGGCGAGCGTCGTCCTCGTCCGGATCGTGGCGAGCGTCGTGAGCGCACAGAGGAGTTCCACGAGCCCACTAACGAGCCCAAGGACTTCAGCGACGAGCTCGACAAGATGGATTTCTAAACGAACATTTAAACAAATGATAATTCCCGATAGGCATTGTGCTTATCGGGAATTTTTTTATGTACAATTATGTACTTTTATCAAGATTACTGTTCCTTAGGAAGCGGGTAATATAACCGTTTTAAACCAGTCTTTCAAAACTCCCCGGTACTGATTCTGAGAATCGCAGACGAGGATAAGCAATTGGCGTCCGTCGGCTAACTTAGGTCCAACGCATATGCCTTCGTAGTTGGCAAAACTCCTGCGAGTGAGGTTGACCTTCGTGCGAAATTCTGTCAGGAGTGTTTTACTCAGAATTTCTCCCTGCTTATGCAGGGTGGGGTTGACCACATAGAGTTTGACGTGCGCAAAAGAGCCGATTTGTTTCTTGGGGAAATACATTTCACGTTCCAGTACCACGATACGTCCGTCGTCGAGTGCCGCTAACCCACTGACCCCCACAATGCTGCGTCCCTTGTGTTTCTTGATGATTGCCGAGTCGCTCTCATACCAGTATTGTTCTTTGGGCTGCAGGTCGTCGCCAAAACTCTGCAGTCGCAGGCGGTTCTTGATCTTCCGTTCTATCGTTGGCTTCTCGCCATCGGCCTTCAGTGTAAACTCAGAAGTAGTCCAAAAGCGATGCGTTTTGGGCTGATAGGTGAGTGCCTCGAAGCCACCATTTTTATAAGCAGTTTTAAAGACCTCCGGAATGTTCAGCTTTCTGCCAGTCAGTTGACCTTGAAGATTGTATTCAATGATTTCCTGATCAGCCTCTCCGCTTACGAACACCGTCTGACTCTCTGGCATATAACAGATGCCTTCCTCGTCGCGGTTTGGCAGACCGCTGGTAAGAAAAGTATCTTCACGGACTGTCAGCAACTCTCCAGTAATGCTATCTGTTTCTATTGTCATCAGATAGAAGCCTGCCGTTGGCGACTTGTCATTTGCAATGGCATAACGGGATGCCCCCAGCCACGTGATACCACTATAATTTCCTGCAGAAACGGTCTTGGGAAACGCTTTCTGCTTAAGTAGAGTAACCTCTTGTGCAATCACCATAAGAGGCATCAGCATCAAGGCGGTCCATAGCAGCCTCATAGTTAAAGAGCTTTTAGGTATTCCGCGCGGGCTTGTTTGATGAGTTGACGAAAATCGGCATCGGCATGCATACGAGCCACAAGGGCTGCAGCCAATAGTCGTCCGGCTTCTACGTCTGAGGCCCAGTGGTAGCCTACTATCACACGATCGTAGCCGTAGTTGAAGCCTATGCGCAGCACTTCATCCTGACATTCAGGAGCCACCTCTGCCATTACCATTGACAGCGCCCAGCCCAAATTTGAATGATGAGAAGCATAGCTGCTGCTCTTGCGTGAATCTTTCTCCCATTGTGGCACGGGGGTTGTTTCACCCAGCTGTACATAGGGGCGTTTACGGAAATATACCTTCTTCAAATTCTTGGCCGACTTATCGCTCTTTTTATCAACCAATTCTATCAGCGCAACAATACTGGGTGTTGCCTCTTTGGTAATCTTAACACCCATGGCCTTTCCGTAGATGTTCATCAGATAGTCTATCGTCAGGTTGTCGTTCTCCACGGCCACCTTGCCACGATAGCCGTTGCGTAACTGCTTGGCCTTCCAATAGCGGAATAGGTCGCCCTCATAGCGATAGCTTGCGGTATCCACAGGAGGATTAAGAATCTTACAGCCCTGGGGCAGACCAGCAAGGGCTGTGGGATCATAATCGGCAGGCAGACCCTTTAGCTTTTTATATTCCGCACGGGCTGCCTCGATGTCCTGTTGGAATTCCGGATGCAGGTGAGCACGGACGTAAGCGGCCGAAGCACACAGGTAGCCTGCAGTGACATCGCTCTGGTAGTGGGCACCAGTAATGATACGGTTCTCACCAAACTGGAATGCGCGACGCATGATGGTATCCTGCAATTCTGGCCACATCTCAGCGAAAGCCAGTGCCGTACCCCATCCGAGTGAGGTATGTCCGGAGGGATAGCTGCCATTGGTGCGCAGGTACTCTGTGTCATACTTTGCCCACGTGTCTTCACCCATTTGGACAAACGGGCGCGTCCTCATATACAGGGCCTTGGCAGCTGCTGTACTCTTGTTGCCAGTGTTGTAAGCGCGTTTCAGGAACCGAGCCAGTGCGGGAGTCTTCTCTGCGCAGATGGTGTCCAAACCCAGACACTGCGACATGATAGATTCCATAATATATGGTTCCCAAGGCGACTCCATATTAGCCTGGCGACCACGTGGTGTGTTACGTTGCGTCTTACCCCACTGCCATTGTATCATATCGTCGATAAAGTCCATGCTGGCAGTGTCTGGCGGAGCAGGCAGGTAATAACCGGCATTGGGCATCTCGTAAGGCTTTACATATACGGTGTCGTTGCTGACGATCTGACGTGGTTTCTTACGCGCTGACGCGCTGGTGGCCACCAAGCAAATTGCCAGCAGCAAAAGGATTTTAGGATATGTCTTCATAATCATATAATGTTTTGAGTTCATTGTTTAGTACGCAGATAGGTGCGATAGCCGTAGGCGATGATGATGATAAAACAGAATAGTGGCAGAATGAACGAAACATTTACTGCCGGCATTCCGAACATTTCGTGCTGGTCAATGATGGAGGCCTGCAACGGGGGCAGTACGCTACCTCCAAGAATGGCCATAATCAGACCTGCAGCTCCAAACTTCGCGTCGTCGCCCAACCCTTGCAGGGCAATACCGTAGATGGTGGGGAACATCAGCGACATACAAGCTGAAATGGCTACCAGACAGTAGAGGCCCATGCGTCCGTCGATGAAGATGACACCCAACGTCAGACAGGCGCCCACAACAGCCAGAATACCTAGCAGTGCTCCTGCGTTGATGAATTTCAGGAAGTAGGTGCAGATGAATCGGCTCGACACGAAGATGGCCATCGCAATGATATTAAATGTCTGTGACGTTACCTCAGCTTCCTGTTCTGCCATTCCTTCGTTCATCAATACGCGCGTACCATATTGTATAATAAAGGTCCAACACATAATCTGCACACCCACGTAGAAGAACTGGGCAATGACGCCCTCGCGGTAGTAGTCAATAGAGAAAATTCGCTTCAGCGTGGGCAGGAAATTAATGTCGTGGTTCTGGTCGCCGTTCTTTGGCATACGTGTGAAGTAAATGACGGCAAACATCACCGCAATGACAGCTCCGATGGCCAGATAGGGGGCGATCAAAACACTGAGGTCGGAGTCACGCATAGCTGAGAACTCAGCATCCGACAACAGCGCACGCTCGTCCGTAGAGGCTGGATTCAACTTGGCCTGGATGAAGTTCATGGCGACATACATGCCACACAGCGAACCCATCGGATTGAAACACTGTGCCATATTCAGTCGGCGGGTGGCGGTCTCTTCAGAACCCATCGTCAGGATATACGGATTACACGACGTCTCAAGGAACGACAGTCCGCAAGTCAGGATGAAATATGCCACGAGGAAGGGATAGTACATACCCGTCCATGAAGCAGGCAGAAACAACAGGGCACCAACGGCATACAATCCGAGGCCCATCAACACACCAGCCTTGTAGGAGTATTTGCGGATGAACATAGCGGCAGGGAAAGCCATAGCGAAATAACCGCCATAGAAGGCCACCTGCACCAGTGCACCGTCCGTCACACTCATGCGGAAAATTTTGGAAAACGCTTTCACCATGGGATTGGTGATGTCGTTGGCAAAGCCCCACAAGGCGAAGCACGACGTTACGAGGATGAATGGTATGAGATAGCTCACACCGTCACGAGAGATAATCGAGTCTTTCTTCTGATTGTCCATTACTTTTGGGTCTTCAATTGATAGTGACTGCAAAAATACTAAAAAGAAACGACTATACAGGCGTTTTTACATATTTTAATGCTGTCCGACGTGACATCTGCCCCAGTAAAGCGTCTTATAGACAAAGAATAACACGTTTAATTAAACATAGAAATAACGATGAAACAATCATTATTGTTAGCGGTAGCACTGCTGTTTTCCCTGACGGTCGGTGCCCAATATCCAGATTTGACAGACGAGGCAAAACAACTTATTGCCCAACAGAAGGCTCAGTGGAAGGCTCATAGCGATTCCGCTTGGGAGGTGGCATTTCCTATTGTGGTAGAAGAGGCCAAAGCCGGACGTCCTTACGTACCCTGGGCTTTTCGTCCCTACGACCTGCGTCAGGCTAAGATTCCCGCATTCCCTGGTGCTGAGGGTGGCGGCATGTTCACCTTTGGCGGACGTGGAGGTAAGGTGCTTACCGTTACCAACTTGAACGACGACGGTCCTGGCTCTTTCCGTTGGGCCTGCGAGCAGGGCGGTGCCCGTATCGTGGTGTTCAATGTGAGCGGTATCATTCGCCTGAAGTCACCTATCTATGTTCGTGCACCTTATATTACCATTGCTGGACAGACCGCTCCTGGCGACGGTGTCTGCATTGCAGGTGAGTCGTTCCAGGTCGATACGCACGATGTCATTGTGCGTCACATGCGTTTCCGCCGTGGTGAGACGCTGGTTACCAACCGCGAAGACTCCTTTGGTGGCAATCCTATAGGAAATATCATGATTGACCACTGTTCATGCGAGTGGGGACTGGACGAGAATATCTCGTTTTATCGTCACATGTTTGATATGCACGACGGTAAACCCAATCGCAAGGAACCTACTGTCAACGTAACCATTCAGAACACCATCAGTGCCAAAGCTCTTGACACTTGGAACCACGCCTTCGGTTCTACCATCGGTGGTGAGAACACCACCTTCATGCGTAACCTGTGGGCCGACAATACTGGTCGTAATCCATCAATCGGTTGGGGTGGCGTGTTTAACTACATCAACAACGTAGTCTATAACTGGGTACACCGCACGGCTGATGGCGGTGAGTTCAGCACCATGTCGAATTTCATCAACAATTACTATAAGCCAGGTCCGTTGACTCCGAAAGACAGTCCTATTGGTCATCGTATTGTGAAGTCTGAGAGCCGTTCGCAGGGATTGTTCCCCTACAAGCAGTTCGGGCGTGTCTATGCTGTCGGCAATATCATGGAGGGTTATCCTGAGATTACGAAGGATAACTGGAACGGTGGCATACAGACTGCTGATAAGGATGGTGAGATGGATGCTACGGAGTTGGCTCTAATGCGTTCGAATGAGCCATTTGAGATGCCTTACGTAAAGATTATGGGTACTGAGCAGGCCTTCGACTGGGTACTTTCAAATGCAGGTGCCACAATCCCCTGCCGTGATATCGTTGACCAGCGTATATGTGAGGAAGTTCGTACAGGACAGGCTTACTACGTGAAGGACTATGAGAAGGAGTTGGCCAAGATAGAGAAGAAGACAGGTGTGAAGCAGAATCCTTATGGCGACATGTGGGGCCTGAACAAGAAATCGATGAACGAAGAGGGCTTCTTCAAGTATCGCCGTCTGCCTCAGGACTCCTACAAGCAGGGAGTCATTACCGACCCGCGTCAGATGGGTGGCTATCCTGAGTACAAGGCTTGGGAGCCCTATGTTGATACTGATAGTGACGGTATGCCTGACGAGTGGGAGAAACAATACGGATTGAATCCCAACGACGCCAGCGATGCTGTCAAGGATTGCAATGGTGATGGCTATACCAATATCGAGAAGTATATCAATGGTATTAATCCTCAGACCAAGACCGATTGGCGTAACCTGAACAACAACTACGATACGCTGGCTGCCAAGGGAAAACTGATGTAAACGTATGAAAAAGACACTGCTTGCAGCGATAGTATTGCTGTTTACCATCACGGCAAATGCCCAATTGGTACCGCTCGACTACGAAGGGCGTGACTCTGCCTATGTGGAGAATATCAAGAAACGTGCCCAGAAAATCGTTGACGGGCTCCAGCTTACTGACAAGAAACAGGCTCGTAATGTATGCAATATCATTGCCAACCGCTATTTCCTGCTGAACGACATTCATGCGAAATACGACAAGAGCCAACAAGATGCCCTACAGGCCGAGCTATACAAACATCACTTCGAACTTGCTTCGGCCCTGGCCATCTACCTAAATGACGAGCAGATAGAAGCTGTGAAGGATGGTATGACCTTCGGAAGACTGAAGCGTGACTATCAGGCCACACAGGACATGATACCTACGCTCTCAGACTTTGAGAAACAGCAGATACTCATCTGGCTTAAGGAGGCTCGCGAATATGCGATGGATGCAGCCGATTCGAAAGGCAAGCACTTCTGGTTCGACAAGTATCGCGGACGCACCAACAACTGGCTCTCTGGTCGAGGTTACGACCTGAAAAAGGAACGTGATGCTTGGATGAAACGAATAGAGGATGCAAAGAAAAAATAAAACATGCGACGACACTTATTTGCCCTATCAGTCTTACTGACAATCATCATCCCATCGGTAGCTCAAGAGTTGCCGATGGATTATTCCTATTGTGGATACCATCGCTCAGAAATGCCCATTCCATCGGCAAAAGTTGTCGTCTATGTACAACCCTCTGGTGACGACGATGCGGCACAATTGCAGGCGGCTATCGATTATGTCAGTCAACAGAAAACTGACAAACTGACGGGGCTTCGTGGTGCCGTGTTGTTAGGCGAGGGTACTTACTCGCTCAGCGAACCCCTGCGCATTCGTACCAGTGGCGTCGTGCTGCGAGGCAGTGGTCGCGAAAAGACCATCCTGCGCAAGATGGGCTACGACCGTGGTGCTCTTATATATATAGAAGGTACGCACGAAGTCGTCGTTAAAGATACCTTTGACGTCAACGATACCAAAGCCGGCTCCATAACATTGAACATTCAACGTTCAACATTGAACGACAATACTCCGATTGTAAATAATGTTCAACGTTCAACGTTCAGTGTTCAACGTATTATGATCTGGCGTCCTTCCACCCAGGAATGGATCGACCACCTCGGTTGTGCCTCCTTTGGCGGAGGCAAGCGTATGGGCTATTGGGCTTGGCATCCTGGGGATATAGACCTCCGTTGGAATCGGCAAATTTTGGCGATTCAGGGCAATGTGGTGACACTTGACGCCCCTATCACCTGCGACATCGACAGCCGCTTTGGCGGCGCGAAGGCCATCATCTACGAACAATCAGGACTCATCAACGAGTGTGGCATTGAAAACCTCTCACTCGAATCAGATTACGACCGTTCCCGTCCTTTGGACGAAGACCATTGTTGGGACGGTGTCTATATGGCTGACGCAGAGAATTGCTGGGTGCGGATGGTCAATTTCCGTTATTTTGCCGGCTCTGCTGTTGTCATTCAGAAGTCCGCCCAACAGATTACCATTGAGGACTGCCAGTCGCTGGATCCCATCTCTGAGATTGGCGGCTTCCGTCGTCGCACTTTCCTGACCTTCGGTGAAATGGTGCTTTTTCAGCGTTGCTATTCCGAACACGGCATCAACGACTTTGCCGTAAGTCATACGGCTCCTGGCCCTAATGCCTTCGTGCAATGCGAGAGTTTCGAGAGTTTTGGTCCCAGTGGCGCCATTTCGTCGTGGGCACCAGGCATCCTCTTCGATATTGTCAACATCGACGGCAACGACCTCGTCTTCAAAAACTGGGAACTGGAGAAGTTTGGTGCAGGTTGGAGTACTGCCAACAGCACGCTGTGGCAGTCGACAGCCTCAGGACTCTTCTGTTATTCGCCCGACTCGCTCAACAAAAACTATTCCATTGGCTGTTGGGGCCAGATTCAAGGTAATGGCGAGTATTCTGACATAAACGAACACGTCCGTCCCTATTCGCTCTATGCGTCACAGTTGGAAAAACGTCTGGGACGTGACGTCAGTGGTCAGTGCCGCGTGCTGGAGCGTAACACCAATGCCAGCAGTTCGCCGACTATTGAGGAGGCCATGCAGTTGGCTGAGGAAGCTCTGCAACCACGTACCACTTTGCAGATGTGGATTGACTCCGCTGTGTTTACGGGCGATACTTCCCAAGGCAAACTCAAGCCCTTCGTTTATCAGGAAGTTCCTTCGCGCGTGTACCAATCCAATCATTATGAGATTGTCAATGGTTGGCTGACGAAGAACAATAGTGTTCTCGTAGGCGGCAAACACCAGACGCCTTGGTGGAACGGACGCACGACAGATGCCGCTATGGCGAAGGCAAAATATGCCTTGACGCGTTTTGTGCCAGGTCAGGAAACGACAGGCGGTACCGATCGAGTCGACTCTGTTATCAGTCAGATGCAACGCGACCACACATTGTTGTTCAGTCAGAACTACGGCCTTTGGACGGACCGTCGTCGTGACGACCACGAACGCATCCGTCGCAAGAACGGCGATGCCTGGGCTCCCTTCTACGAACAGCCCTTCGCCCGCACAGGGACGTTGAACATTCAACATTCAACATTGAACGACGATACTTCAAACGCAAATAATGTTCAACGTTCAACGTTCAACGTTCAATGTGATTTGGCCTGGGACGGAATGACCAAATACGACCTGACGACCCTTAACAAATGGTACTTCTGGCGCTTGCAGCAATTTGCGAAAAAGTCCGAATCCATCGGACTTCTGCTCAAAAACCAGCACTATTTCCAGCACAACATCCTCGAGGCTGGCGCCCATTGGGTGGATTGCCCTTGGCGCACAGCAAACAACGTCAACAATACGCCGTTTCTCGAGCCCGTTAACTTCACGGGTGATAAGCGTATCTTTACGGCCACCTTATTCTATGATGTGGAAAATCCCACCTTGCGCGAACTACACCGTCAATATATCCGCCAGTCGTTGGATGCTTTCAAGGGTCAGCCCAATGTCATCCATTCCATTGGAGAGGAGTTTACGGGTCCCCTGCATTTCGTCCAGTTCTGGCTCGACGTCATTGCCGAGTGGGAACAGGAGAATGGTCCTGTGCTCGTCGACCTTGCAGTCAACAAAGACGTGCAGGACGCTATCCTGAAAGATCCTACACGTTCAAAAATCGTCGATATCATCGATATCGAACAGTGGTTCTACCACAACAAAGGCGAGTATGCACCTCCTGGAGGCGTCAATATGGCCCAACGCCAGTATATGCGCAAGATCCGCACTGGCAGTGCCCGTTTCGAGGATGTCTATCGCGCCGTCAGCGAATACCGTCGGCAGTATCCTGACAAGGCCGTCATCTATTCTGCCCAGAAGGCACCCGAACTGTGCTGGGCTGCATTGATGGCTGGCGGTTCCTGTGCTGCAATTCCTGTGACTGACAAAGCCTTCCTCGCTGAATTGTCGCAGATGGTTCCCCGTCCGTCTTTTGTGGATGATTTCTATATGTTGTCTAGCGACAACGGTTACCTGTTCTATCGCGCATCAGAAGGGTCATATAACATAGATTTGGGACAAGGCAAATACACCATGTATTCCATTGATGAAAAAACGGGAACAGTTACCCGATTGCGCGATACGTCTTCCACTGTAACGTTGGAGTCGAAAGGCATTTATTGGTTGAAAAAGAAGTAACAATTTCATGGGAAAAGTGGCACAATTGTCAGTTTTCCCATTTTTTAACGTTTATTTTGCTTGTAGTTTGGCTTTTTTCCTTAACTTTGCACTCGAATACAAACTACTACGTAATATACTAATCGACTATGGTGCCAAGTAAATTAAGAATTCGCACCCAGCAATTGGTGGCACAATTCTGCTCAGGCGACGACCGGGCATACGCTGAACTATACGACATGTACGTTCAGATGCTCTACAACTACGGCCTGAAGATGACCAGCGACCAAGAGCTCTTGAAGGACTGCATTCACGATGTTTTCGTGAAGGTGTACATGAAACGCAACGACAAGAATGCCATCAACAATCTGTGTTCTTATCTGTTGATTTCGTTGAAAAACCGTCTGCTCGACGAGTTCCGTCGTCAGACATTCACCAACCCCAACGAGGTGGAAAGCTACGAATACCGCCATGCTGCTGAGGATGTCGAACGCGACTACCTCTGCCAGGAGCGCGAAGCCATGCAATCTGCCCAAGTAGCCCATCTGATGAAGCATCTGACTCGTCGTCAGCGTCAAGCCATCACGCTCTACTATCTCGAGGAGCGTAAGTATGACGAGATCTGCGGCATCATGCACATGAACTACCACTCGGTTCGCAACTTGATGCATCGGGGTATGTTGAAACTCAGAGAAGCTGCGATGTAAAAGTAAAAGGGTAAAAGTGGTGACATTCTGATGATTGGTTCGTCTTTATAGTAGCAAATGATAATGCTAACTAACGACGAATCAAATGAAACGAGCCATCTATACCAAGGTAGAGCAATTTCTGCGTGACGACGACTTCATCCGTTACGTGATGGATTGTGCACCAGATAGAGAGTCCTATTGGGCAACCTATTTATCTGCTGCACCTCCGATTCGTTCTGCCTATCTGAAGGCTTACGACATCCTTTTGCATCTGGACGAATGCGACCTGCTGACACCTGAACAGACAGAGCGTCTCAAGCAACGCATCTTCAACACCCTTCATACCAAGGTCAACTAATCCTCGAAGTTGAGGCTTAGCTGTCCGTCGCCCAGCAGATTATAGCTCTTGCGGTGATAGGGCGTAATGCCGTATTGCTTGATGGCCTCACGGTGCTTCTTCGTGGGGTAGCCCTTGTTCGATAGCCAGTCGTACTGCGGATATTCCTCAGCCAACTGGTTCATATAGTCGTCACGATAGGTCTTGGCCAATATCGAGGCTGCAGCTATCGAGAGATACTTCCCGTCACCCTTCACAATCGTCGTGTGGGGTAATTTCTCACCTCTCACCTCTGACCCCTCACCTCTTTCATAATACGGCTTAAACCGATTGCCGTCCACGATAATCGCCTCCGGACGCACCTGCAACTGATCCAGCGCCCTGTGCATAGCCAGGATCGATGCATTCAGGATATTGATCTTGTCAATCTCCTCAGGCGTCACAACACCCACGGCCCACGCCACCGCGTCACGTTCGATGATCTCCCGCAACTCATAGCGACGCTTCTCCGTCAACTGCTTCGAATCGTTCAGCAACTCGTTCTGATACCCCTCGGGCAATATCACCGCAGCAGCATACACGCTCCCTGCCAGACATCCGCGTCCGGCCTCGTCGCACCCCGCCTCAATCTTTCCTTTATAATAACAGCTTTCTAACATAATTTATCTCTCTGGAGTCATGCCTTTCTCCATATCCTCCGCAAAGATAAGCATTATTTTTGAAAGTAACAACATCGCAAGCCGTTTTTTACCAACCAAGGTATAAAACTTGGTTACGGGCGGGAGGCCGCATTATTGCGACCTCCCGCCCGCAATAATAAGCACGGCCGCCCACATTAATTCGGGCGGCCGCCCGAATCCGCTTACCTAGGCATTCGCTCCCTTTTACATCGGCACTTTCTCCCTGTTTGTACGGCACTCTTCCCCTTTAACCGCCCGGCACTAAATTGCAATACTCCGAAAGTAATTTTAAATACTCTTGGAGTATTTCCGATTACTCCGAAAGTATTGGAGCCGACTCCTTCCGGCTGAGAGCCATCAGCCGTTTGTTCGTCAATAACCCTTGGTTATTTGTGAATAAGGCACGCTTATTTCTGAATAAGAGCCACTTATTTTCCGAGAAGTGGCACTTGTTCATTCATTTGAAATACTCGAAAAGATGGAAGATATGTGGAAGAGAAAATTTCTCTTCCATCTTCCAAATAACCAGTAAATACAGGCGATATGAGCATTTTAGTGGAAGATGGAAGAGAATTCACAACTTTTTTTATCCCTGCAAACCGTCACTCTCCTCCCTGCTGTCGGCCATACAGCAGGGAAGTGTCAAGGCGACAGCAGGGAGCAGAGCGCCGTTCAGCCCGTAAGGTGACAAAAGGCACCCTGTGGATTGGGGTCAAAAAGCAAATTTTTGTCTAATTATTTGGAACTTTCGAAAATAATTCTTACATTTGCAGCGACTCAGGTAGTCCACAAGGATGAATGGGTCAAGACATCGATGGAACAGAGGCCGAGAAAGCCATTTGTAAGGCCGGCCTCAAAGGACGTTTTCAGAACGTTATCTTCTGCGTACAAATCTCGCAAATTTGTTTCTCTCAGAGGATAATTGCAACGAAGCGTTCATGCTTTGGGTGTATTATACCCCAATGTGTGGTAGCCACTTTTGGCATCCTACATTATCTATAATACGCAAAGGCGTGGGCTGGCTGAGTTGCTTATCTTGAGAGAGGGCAATGCGAGAGCCTGTACGCGAGGTAAGCGACAGAAAGTTTACTCTCACGCCCTTTTTGTTTCCAAACTATAACAGATTACTAACCAGCCGACGCAGAGAGAGTGGGTAGGCACTAAAAATAATTCTATATGAAAACTACAAAGAAATCATTGTCTTGTCAATTGGAATCAGATTCGTATTATTGGAAACAGAATAAGAAAAACTCATCTATTCAGTATGCCTTTTTTCATGAAGATGATGAACCGTGTAATACATTTCTGATTATGTTTGACTCATGTGAGGCGGAAAGTTGTGTTATTTATAGCATGCTAGATGAAGATGACCCTTCTTTACAAAAGAGCAAAAATGAAATCAATTCTTTTATTTATGAAGTTACAGATATCTCCCTAAATGATCAGGAGAAGAAGTATCAATGGCAAATTAATCGGAGATTAGATATGGTAATTACAGATAAAATGAGAGATATAGTTAATAAAGAATTTATGATAAGAAACATTAAAAAAAACAATGTTGACAAATAAATAGCTACTCCACGATGATATTCCCGAGAATCATTTTAAGATAGTAAAATCAAAACTTCAGATAGGATATGTATAACTATAAAATAACAATGATATGAAAAATCTAAAACTTACATTTCTGCTCACTGTATTCATGAGTATGGTTGGAGTAAATTCTTATGCATGGTTTGGTATGGAGAATAATGATGGGGTGAGAATTTATTATGCGTTTATAAATAATAACAATGAGCTTAGTGTCTGTTATGTTGGTTCTAATAAATATTCGGGACATGTCGTCATTCCAGAGTCAGTAACATATGAGGGCAAGACATACAGCGTTACATCCATTGGAGAAGGAGCATTCGGGGATTGTCCTCACTTGGAATCCGTTACTATACCCAATAGTGTGACATCCATTGGAGACCAAGCATTCCGAGATTGTCCTGCTTTAGAATCCGTTACTATCGGTAATAGTGTGACATCTATTGGACGTCAAGCGTTCAAGAATTGTATCAGCCTGAAATCTGTTAATATACCCAATAGCGTGACAATCATTCAATATGATGCATTCTACGGGTGTACAGGCTTGGAATCTGTTGCTATAGGCAATGGCGTAACAACCATTGGTGATGAGATTTTCTGTGGATGTACAAACTTGAAATCTGTTACCTTAAATAGCAACGCAATAACAAGCGCAAATTATACATCTAAAAAAAACATTTGCAACATTTTTGGCTCTCAAGTAACTGAATATATTCTTGGTGAAGATGTCACAGAAATAGGAGAATATGCTTTTTACGGATGCAAGAACATAACATCTGTTTCTTTCTCAGATAACTTAAATAAAATAAGTCACCACGCATTTAGTGGATGCGAAGGTCTGAAAACAATAGTTCTCACAAATAATGTTACAGAAATTGGGAACAATGTTTTTGAAGGTTGTAGCAATATGGAAACAATAACCCTGTCAAAGGATTTAAGTACAATTGGCGGAGAGGCGTTTAAAAAATGTAAAAGTTTATTAAGTATTGAGATTCCATATACTTTAACCGCCATAGGTATAGATGCTTTCGTTGGATGCGAAAAACTGGAGAAGGTGATAGTACGTGATCTTAATGGTTGGTGTAAGATAGATTTTAAGAACAGATTCTCAAATCCTCTTGCTTTTGCCCATCATTACTATATTAATGAAAATACAGAAATCGAAGACTTGAATATTCCAGAGGGGATAGGTAGTATCGGTAAATATGCCTTCTATGGTGCAAGTTTTATTAAATCATGTGTTATTCCCAAAGATATCAAGGAGATTTCATCGCATGCATTTCGCGACTGTGAGAGCTTACGTAGTTTATCTTTGGCAGAAGGCGTTGAAAGTATCAATGAATATGCTTTTTATTATTGTAAGAAACTTGAAGTAGTTGAAATTCCTAACAGCGTTACTTCAATAGACAATAATGCGTTTGGGGCAACGAATCTCAATTCATTATACGTTAGTTCAGGCGTTACTTCAATTGGACAGGGAGCGTTTATGGGCGTCACATATCCCATCAAAACAATCTGGTTTTCCAATAATCCTCCAAGCGGCTATGCTAATGCTGCGGCAGATAATATAAACTATGTACCAAGTGAACAATACAAGTCTCTTACTTCAAAAAAGATTTATCCATATCTTTCTTCATACTTTGTAGTAGATGGCGTGAAATATGTACCCATCAGTCCTTCGGAGCGTACGTGTGATGTCATAGATTGTTGTTATGATAATACTTCTGAGAATATCAATATTGGTAAAGAAGTGATACATAAAGGTGTTCCTATGACCGTTAAAAATATAAATAGCTATGCTTTTACAAATAATACATACACGAAAAAAGTTAATTTGGAACAGGATGGTAACATTTCTGATGATGCTTTCCAATACTGTACTAATATTGAGGAGTTGAATATAGCAAATAATGGAGGAATAGGTGCTGGTGCATTCCGTGAGTGCAGAGGACTAAAAAATGTAACTATAGATTGTTCAGATGATATTGGTGTTTCAGCGTTTATAGATTCAGATATACATGGAACGTTAAAGATTTCTAATCGTGGAAATATTCAATCTCTTGCATTTAACCATGTTACTGGCGAATATAAAGCCATTGTTGATAATAAGGGTGAGATAAGCGATAACGTATTCCTAAACAGTACTGGGTTAAAAGATATTATAATCGGAGAGGATGTTACAAAATTAGGATATAGAGCTTTCTATGGCTGCACAGAACTAGACTCGATTACGATTGGCTCACGAGTGGAAACAATAGGAAAAGACGCATTCTACAATTGTAAAAAAATAACAAAAATTGTCTGCCGTGCTACTACGCCTCCTGTTTGTGACGTAATGGCTCTCGACGACATTAATAAATGGAATTGTACACTTTCTGTACCAAAAGGCTCATTAGCGGCTTATCAACAGGCACCTCAATGGAAAGAGTTCTTCTTTATCAACGATGATGTGACACCACCCACACCTGTTACTTACATGTTAATTTATGTCGTAGACGGCATAGAGTACAAAATATATGAGATAGAAGAGGGGGCAACTATCACTCCCGAACCCGCACCCACGAAAGAAGGCTATACATTCTCAGGTTGGAGTGAGATACCTGCTACTATGCCTGCTCATGATGTGACGGTTACAGGTTCATTCACAATAAACAAGTACAAGTTGACCTACAAAGTTGACGGTGCTGAATACAAGTCGTACGAGTTGGAATATGGAACAAAAATAACTCCTGAGCCAGCACCAACGAAGGAAGGTTATACATTTAGTGGCTGGAGCGAAATTCCTGCGACTATGCCTGCTCATGATGTAACAGTTACAGGTACTTTTGCGATTAATAAGTACAAACTCATATACAAAGTTGATAGTGAAGTCTATAAAACCCTGAGCTATGACTATGGAGCCACTATTACGCCTGAACCTGCACCTACTAAGGAGGGCTATACTTTCAGTGGTTGGAGTGAGATTCCTGAAACTATGCCCGCTCACGATGTAACGGTTACAGGTACTTTTGCTATCAACAAGTACAAGTTGGTTTACAAAGTTGATGGTGAAGTCTATAAGACCTTGAGCTATAACTATGGGGCCACTATCACTCCAGAGCCTGCACCAACAAGAGAAGGGTACACTTTCTCAGGTTGGAGCGAGATACCAGCAACTATGCCTGCTCATGATGTAACGGTTACTGGAACATTCTCAGTTAACAAATACAAACTGACTTATATGGTTGACGGTGAAGTCTATAAGACCTTATACTATAACTATGGAGCAACGATTACCCCTGAGCCTGCACCAACGAAGGAAGGTTATACCTTCTCTGGGTGGAGCGAGATTCCGGCAACAATGCCGGCATATGATGTAACTGTTACGGGCTCGTTTACAAAGGGAGCCTATAAACTGACATACATGGTCGATGGCGAAATTTATAAAACCATGAGCTATGACTATGGGGCCACTATTACACCCGAGCCGGCACCCACGAAAGAAGGTTATACATTCTTGGGCTGGAGCGATATACCTGAGACAATGCCTGCACACGACGTAACTGTTACAGGAACATTCACCATCAACAAGTATAAACTCATTTACAAAGTTGATGGCGCTGAATACCAGTCTTACGAGTTGGAATATGGTGCAACCATCACTCCTGAACCTGCACCAACAAAGGAAGGATATACGTTCTCTGGATGGAGCGAAATCCCGACGACAATGCCTGCACACGATGTTACTGTGACAGGAACATTCGTTGTCAATCAGTACACCATCACCTATATCATAGACAATGAGGTGTATACAACGCAAACGGTGGATTATGGCTCAACTATTATTCCTCCGACAATACCTGAACGCGAAGGGTATGATTTCGCTTGGGGTGATTTCCCAGAGACAATGCCTGCATATGACATTACCATCTATGGCACCTATACGACTGGTGTTGAAGCCATCATGGCTGGTGAGGTTGATTGCCAGATATTCTCATTGGACGGTAAACCTCTTAACGAACTTCAGAAGGGCGTAAACATTGTTCGTATGAATAACAGACAGATTCGCAAGGTGGTTGTGAGGTAAATTAGTTCTGAATAATCAATGGAGTCGGAGAAAAGATTCATCTCCGACTCCATTTTTTTGTTTGGAAGAGTACGGGTCTGGCTTGTCCATTGCCATGATTCCTCTAGCCATACTCTAGGCATACTCTAGGCTGCTTCTTGGCATACTCTAGGCTTACTCGTTCAATATGGGTAGAGTATGGCTACACTATGGGAAGAGCGAAGATGCATGGTGCTTAGAGGGGGCTTTTCCACTTTATTAAGCCAAACCATGAAAAAGTAATTCGATTTTTTGCGAATTTACAGATTATTTATTATCTTTGCACCCAAAATAAGAACTATCATGGTTGTAACGTTTAATGAGGAGTACCTTGAGAAGCTCTATTCTAAAGGAGAGACTGGATCGAAAAAGATATGGTTTCAGCCCCAAATAGTCAGAGGGTATCAAAAGGGAATTAAATATCTGATTCAGGCAAAGCGAAAAGAAGATTTGTATCCTTTTAAGTCTCTTCATTTTGAAGCACTACATGGTGACAAAGAAGGCAGATTTTCCATCAAGGCAAATGATCAGTATAGAATTGAGTTTACGTTGGAGGAGTCGGACGAAGAACCTGTAGTCACGATATGTAATATTATGGAATTGTCAAATCACTATAAATAATAAGGTATGGCTAAGATTGATTATATAAAAGAGAAAACAGCAAACAATATGATGTCTTCGTTGTTGATTCATCCGGGCGAGATGATAAAAGATGAGATTGTAGCGCGTGGCCTTACTCAGAAAGATTTGGCCCAGCAGATGGGCGTGTCCTATACTGTGTTTAACGAGATTCTGAATGGCAAACGTCCTGTAACAACAGAATACGCCTTGTTGCTGGAGGCTGCGCTTGGAACAGATGCAAACATTTGGATAGGTCTGCAGGCAGATTACAATATGCAGAAAATGAAGCAGGACCACTCCTTCATGAAACGATTGGAGAAAATTCGTAAGATTGCAGCAATATTCTAAGTATGAAAACAAAACATGTACAATATCAGACTCAGGGCACTTGTTCGCAATCTTGGACGGCATTCGCTGTGGTATCAAGAACACATCGTGTCCTGACCAGTTGTGTCGCGCACTGGAACAGCTGAAACAGGCTCCGTTAACGGGCGAGTGACGTTGTCTGATAGAAAGATTAGACGAAATATGAAAAGTAGGTGTAGGGTATTGTTAACCATCATGTTGTTCATGATGTGTCAGATGGTTTGTGGGCAGACGATCGTGGACCGTTCGAATATGACCATCGGGAAGATTGGTTCGGATGGGACGGTGTATGACCGTTCGAATATGACAGTCGGACGGTTTAAGAGCGACGGCTATATCGTGGATCGGAACAATATGACTATCGGACGGATTAAGAGCGATGGCTATATCGTTGACCGCTCGAATATGACCATCGGAAAGGTGGATTCGGACGGGACAGTGAAAGACCGTTCGAATATGACTTTAGGAAAGGTGAAGTCTGACGGTTATGTCGTAGATAGGAGCAATATGACTATAGGACGGGCAAAGGACGTTCCGACGTCCTATGCAGCTGTGTATTTCTTCTTTAATATGTTTCAATAATCACGGGCAGGAGCCCCTGATTATTGTTTAAAACATCTGACTGACGCGACGGATGCCGGCCACGAGAGTATCGATTTCTTCTTTCGTGTTATAAAGAGCAAACGAGGCGCGGACGGTGCCAGAGATGCCGAGGCGGTCCATCAGCGGTTGAGCACAATGATGACCCGTGCGGACGGCAATGCCGAGGCGGTCGAGTATGGTGCCCATATCCAAGTGGTGGATGTTGCCGACGTTGAAAGAGACAACGGCGTCACGCACAGAGGGGACAGTCCCCCTGTAATTCGCTGCGCTGCTCACAGAGGGGACAGTCCCCACGCCAGCCACAGGACACGGACCGTAGATGTGCATGTCAGGAATCGTCATTAACTGTTCCATGCAGTAGCGGGTGAGTTCCTGCTCGTGTTGCTGGATGGCGTCGAAACCAATAGCGTCGATGTATTCTATGGCTTTGGCCAGTCCGTGGGTAGCCACATAATCAGGCGTGCCAGCCTCGAACTTAAACGGCAGGCGTTCGAAGGTCGTCCGTTCCCACGTCACCTTATCAATCATTTCGCCACCGCCCTGATAGGGAGGCAATTTCTCCAGCCATTCCTCCTTGCCGTATAGCACACCGATGCCTGTCGGGCCGTACATCTTATGACCGCTGAAGGCAAAGAAGTCACAGTCCATCGCCTGCACGTCCACCTTGAAATGGGGCGCACTCTGGGCACCATCGACTAAGACGGGGATGCCGTGTGCGTGGGCTATCTTGATGATTTCCTCTACAGGGTTTATCGTGCCCAATACGTTGCTGACGTGAGCTATGCTCACCAACTTCGTTTTAGTTGAAAGTTGAGAGTTGAGAGTTGAAAGTTTGAGACGGCCGTCGTCCGTAATGGGCAGGTGCTTGACGACAATGCCTCGTTTCATCGCCTGCAACTGCCATGAGACGATGTTCGAATGGTGTTCCATCTCCGTTACGAGGACCTCGTCGCCCTCCTTCATCTGGCTCTCGCAGAATGAACTGGCCACCAGGTTAATGGCCTCCGTAGTGCCGCGCGTAAACACGATTTCCTCCGTCTTGCGGGCGTTGATGAACTGGCGCACTTTTTCGCGTGCCGCCTCGTGCAGATCGGTAGCCTGCTGACTCAGGTAGTGTACACCACGATGTACATTGGCATTCACGTTCAGGTATTCGTCCCTCATCGCGTCCAGCACCATCAGCGGCTTCTGCGTCGTTGCCGCATTGTCCAGATACACCAATGGCTTGCCGTAAACCTCACGACCTAAAATAGGAAAATCCTCGCGTATTTTTTGAATATCGTATATGTTCATTTTCTCTTTGTTCTCGCTTTTCGCTTGCAAAGATAATACTTTTCTATCGAAGACGAGAAGAAAAACGCAAAAAAGTGACGAGGAATCCTGTCAGGAAGATGACCGTCGTGCCGAGTACGATGGCCAGATAGGGGTGCAGGTGGATGCCTGGCAGATCCCACATGGAAGCCAACGATATCCACGCAATAACCACGATGCCTGCGACGCAACCCAAGAAGGCCGCCAGACGGTTGATTTTCTGGGGAATACAGCCCAGCAGGAAGAGTCCGAGCATGCCTCCGCTGAATATCGAGCTGAGTGTCCACCAAGCGTCGATGATGCTTTCTACCGAGAGCATCGCAATAGCCACACAGGCCCCTAACATACCTACGCCAAAGCTGGAAAAGCGGACAATGGCGAGTTCAAGTTTTTGGTGCTTTTTAGAGGTAAGAGGTAAGGGGTGAGAGGTAAGAGATATGTCTGATGACGGATTCCAGTTTTGTACTGTTGTTTGAACATTTCTCTTACCTCTTACTTCTCTCCACTCACCTCTAACCTTGAGGAAGAAGGGACGCACGTAGTCGGTCAGGATAATCGTAGCGGCAGAGGTGACGGAAGTGGAGACGGTGCTCATGCCAGCTGCGAAAATCGAGGCGATAAGCAAGCCGCGAAGACCTACAGGCAGACCATTGACGATAAAATAGGGGAAGACGTAGTCGGGCTTGGCCTGAATCTCTGCTGGCAAGGGTGCCACGCCTGCCTGATAGTACGAGTAAAGTGCCGAGCCTATGAGGAAAAACAGTGCCGAGACAGGGATGAAGAGATAGCCTCCGAAGAGTGCCGAGAATTTCGCGTCCTTGTCCGTCTTGGCAGCATGGTAGCGTTGTACGTAGTTCTGGTCGATACCGTAGTTTTGCAAGTTGATGAAAATGCCGTAGATGAGACAAACCCAGAACGTTGAGGTGGTGAGGTCGCTGGTAAATGCACCTAACGAGAACTTATTGCCCTCAGGGCTGTTTGCCGCAAGTTCAAAGGTCTGCATAGGTCCTTCAGGCATGGAAAACATGAGGATAGCCAAGCATAGCACAGCTCCACCTATTAATATAATACCCTGTATGGCGTCTGCCCAGATGACAGCTTTCAAGCCACCCATCATTGAATAAATAATGATACCTATTGACGTGAGAATGATGACAGTATGCATGTCCCATCCCATCAGGATATACATCGGCACAGCTAACAAATATAGGATGCTGCCCATGCGTGCAATCTGCGTCAACAGGTAGCATGCCGAGGCATAGAGTCGAGCCCAGACGCCAAACTTTTCTTCCAAAAACGTATAGGCCGAAACGGAACCTGAATGCCTGTAGAACGGCACGAAATATTTGGCGGCAAAGTAGGAGGCAATGGGTATGGACAAGGAGAATACAAAGGCGTTCCAATCAGCAGCAAACGCCTTGCCCGGATAGCCGATGTACGATATGCTGCTGACGTAGGTGGCGAAAATGGACATACCCACCACCCAGCCAGGAATAGAATGGCCCGCAGAGGTGAACTCATCAGCACTGGAGCCTTTCTTGAAGAACGAACAGCCGAAGACGACGACACCTAAGGTGAAGGCGATAAAGACGATGAAATCAATCAGATGCATAGCTTGCCATTCTTGATGGGTAAAGCGTCAAGGGCCTGACGGATCTTTTCGCGTTCTGGTGCCTCGAACTTATAGAACGGAGAAGCCACGAAGTCGTCGTTGATGATGCCCAGCAACGAGAGGGCACACTTCAAACCTTTCAGGTAGCTGGAGCCGTGACGGCCAACGGTGTATATCGTGGTAGATATCTGCATGATGAGCTGTTGCAATTCGAGTACGCGATTGATGTCGCGAGCGGATGCAGCATTGTACATTGCCACATAGAGTTCTGGGAACATATTAGCACCACCGTTGATGCCACCCTGTGCTCCTAAGAGTACACATTCGCCTGTAATCTCCTCAGGACCTACGAGCATCGCGAAGTCAGGACGATGTTGCATCTTGTACATCACGCTTTGGAAGTAAACGGCATTGGCTGAGGAGTCCTTGAAACCCACAACCTGCTCGTTTTTCGCAATACGAGCAACGGTATCAGGTGCGAAGCTCACCTTGACGTGCGAGGGCATATTATATAAGAACACAGGAAGCGGCAATTGAGGCACCAGTTCCTCATAGAACTGAGCCAGTTCGGGCTGACCTGTCGCAAAGTAATAAGGAGGCGCTGATACCACACCGTCGGCACCATAGTCGGCAGCCTTACGCGCCAGACGGATGCTCTCCTCAATACTTGTATCCGTAATACACGCCAACAGGGGCAGACGACCGCGATTGATACGACACGACTCCTTGATCATCTGTTTGCGCACGTCGTACGACAGGCTTTGCTCCTCGCCTGTCGTTCCAAGCACGAAGAGTCCGTGTACACCACCTTCGATAAGGTGTTCAATGAGTCGTTCGAGACTCTCTACGTCGAGTGTCTCGTTATTCTTCAGAGGTGTTACCAGTGGTGGAATGATGCCACTCAGGGGTTTCTTGAATCTTGTTTCCATTGTTATATCAGTTTTTTAGTTTGTTTTTAATCTTTTCTGTCAGTTTATGATGTCCCTCTGTCACGCTCTCCGCATGGCCTGAGAAGGGCATGTAGACATCAGCAAATCCTCCCTCAGGAATGTCAATATCCAGTGTAAAGACGTCTTTGTCGATATGCCATTCCACTTTGACAATGCCATGGGCACTCATCGTCGAACCTTTACACCAAACGATGTCACCAACAGGATGCGGTTCGATTTCTATCAGATCACCTGTACGCTGAATACCCAAGAGGTCGGGAATCAGGAAATTCTCAATATGCGCCATCATGAAGTGGTTCATCGATGCGCCCATATCCGGATCCCATTGTTCTGTCAACGTGGTGTGACCTTTCTTAATCTGATAGCCGTATCCTGGCACGTCGTCATGGTTTAGCATCGTGTAGAGTAGTTCGCGCTGGCCGTTCTCTATCAGTACGGAGAACAGGTAGCGATTACCCACATCGCCTGTCGTCAGACGATTACCGTGGGTTTTGATGTCGTCGATAAGATTCTGAAGTACAGCCTGATAGTCGCTATCGGGAACCAATTTCAGATATAACGGTAAAGCCAGCGAGCACTGACTGCCGGTAGCATAGGTTTTCTTCTGCGAATCGTAGAAAGTACGGTTGAACGACTGACGGATGCTGTCTGCTCGCAGGTTAAAGCGTTCGGAATCCTCCTTATGTCCTAACAGTTTGGCTAACACATAGATGTTACACATCCACTGATAGTAATGGGCGGTCGATACCAAAGGCATAGGCGTGTTCTTCGAGAAACCAGCTCGTCCTGGTCCGTAGTCGTACCAATCGCCCAATCCTTGTCGCAAGATGTAACAGGAGTCTTGTGTGGCCAGATAGTCCACATAGCGCTTCATGGCGTCGTAGTGGTGGTTGGCCAAATCGAGGTCACCATAATGACGCAAGCAGAGCATGGGTAGGGCGATGATGGCTCCGCCCCATTCTGGCGACTCTTGGAACGGACGGGCCCACGAACCAGTAAACTGCGTATATTCTGGGGCAATCTCTGGCATAGAGCCGTCGTCGTGCTGTGCATCTACAATGTTCTGCATGGTTTGTTCCATCATTTTATGGGCGTCGTAGTTGTACACCAATGCCTCACCGTTCAACCAGTCCTGTTCCAGCCAACCGAGTTTTTCGCGCGAGGGACAATCGGTCCATACAGCCTGCCAGTTACTCCTTATCGCTCGGTCAATCAACTGATGGGTAGCATTGATGCGTGGGTTGCTGCACTCAAACGAACCCGTACGTTCAGCGGAGTTATAGACAAAGCACGACTCCACCTTCTTCAGCACATCGATGTCACCCTCAATCTGCAGATATCTGAAGGAATAATAGGAGAATCGCGGATGCCATACCTCTTCGTCATTCCGACCTTTAAGGGTATAGGTATAATAGTGCGGACGTCCCGACTGACGCTGATTCACCAATCCATCCTTGTCCAGCGTTTCACCAGGAATGAGTATGAGCCATTGACCAGCGTTGCCCTGAACGGTGATTTCAGGATAGCCTGCAAGGTTTTGACCCATATCGAGCACAAGGACAGAATCCCTGCGCAAAGTCTCTTTTACCCCATAACGTTCCATGATTTTTACGGGGTGGGCTATCTGTGGACACAAGTTGCCCTTGGGACCTTCCATCACTACGACGGGTTTCCATCTGCCTTCTTCCATCTGACTCCCCACTTCCAAGCGCGCATCATAATCCTCACCACCATAGATGCTGTTAAAGGTCACAGGACTCTCTGTCCATTGCCATTTTTCGTCGCTGAAGACGTGTTCACGCATATCGTCCTCATAGATGACATAGAGGAAATAGAGTAGCGTCGGAGGACCAAACGACACCTTCAACTTGGTGTATCTGCCGCCTTGCTCGTTGTAGAAACCGTTGCCTAACAACACACGCAACTCGTTGTCGCCTGAATGAATATATTCGGTGACGTCATAGGTGTTGAAATATACCGTCTTGTCATAGTCGCTCCATGCGGGGGCAAACTCTGATTCACCAACCTTTTGGCCATTGATGGTCGCTTCGTAGAACCCCAATCCACAGATACGCAGCTCGGCATGTTTCACTGTTTTATATGGCCAAAAGCTACGACGCAAAATGATGCTTTGGCGCGACAACGGGTCAGCTTGATCCCATTCGGCCTTGGTTTCTTTGAGTACGTTGCCAGTATAGTGTCGCCCCTCAGGCGTCTTGGCATCAGCTTTCGTAATGGCACCAATCCACTTGGCATCACCAAAAACATTTTGTGCAAAGGTTAAAGGTAAAAGGGCAAAAAGGTAAAAAAGTAAAAACACAACTTTCTTCATAGTACATTCGGAATAATGATTTTACCTAAGTCGTCGCGCTGGCCTTTCAACTGCCCGTCAACATAGATGCGAAGCCCTTTGCCTGCATGATAGTGTGAACCGTCCTTGTCGTAAAGTATCGTGAGGTTATGCCCATGATACAGCACATTATCGAGACAGAAGTAATCCCATTTGTCCTTTGGCAATAAAGGATTGACCTGTAGGGTATTGTCTGCACGAGGACGCAGGCCACAGAGACCGGTAATGATAAGGTCATTCCACGTAGAATGGTTGTAGTAACGTGAGCGCTCTTGGTCGCCCTTCAACCAATAACCCGTCGTCTCGTCGAGATATTCACCAATATAGGGTTTGCCTCGCATGTGCTGGCTCTGCATGTATTTCTCGAGCTCAGCAAAATACAAGGAGTCGGGAGTCCCAGTGGGAAAACCGCTGGGCACATTGGTGTAGTCGTTAATGAAATTTGCCATAGCGGTCAGCGTCTGACTAGTGGCAAAGGGCCATACGGCACCATCCCACTCGCACTTGCCTGTGCCATGAGTACGGAATTGTGGATGACGGCGTTCGGCAGTGGTCTGTCCATAAGGTGCTGAGAAACCCTCAGGGTCGCCAGCCTGAAGCCATGCGACACTGTATTTCGGTTCATCATAGGCCATGTAGGTGTACCAAGGCAGGAAGCCAATGGCCTCGCGAACGTTGGCGCTGGAATCGATACGATGGGTCTCAAAGAACTGGTGTTGCTCGTTCCATAGTTTTGCGTGTACCTTCTCACTGAGGTCTTCGGCCTTGGCGAAGTAGGTTTGGGCCTTGCTGGGCAAACCAGCAAGCACACTGATGTTACCAATAGCCATTGCATTGCCATACATATAGGCATTGATAGAGGGGCGCAGGTATTTCTTCTTGCGACCGCCAGAGATGGTTTCCTCCATAGCGTCCTGCACGTCTGCCTGCCAATAGAGGCCACCCTCACGAGTATGTGTCGTCTCCCAGTGGTTGTATTCCCACTCCAACGAAGGTAGCATAGAGACAATCCAATTCTTGCGCCCATCCACCAGATAACGCCCCCACAACGAATGCGCCATCCATGAGGAATAATTCGCAATTTTCTTCATCGGTTTACCCTCGTTACCCTTATACCACGTATTCATAATTTGGTCAAGATAGGTGGCGTCGCGAAGCCAACGACTCTCGTGGATATGATGCCCTACTCCAGAGGCAATCAGGTTGTACTGATCGGCATAGCTGCGTGGCACTAAGAACTCCGTCATAGCATAGCCTACGGGCGTCTGCTTGATATGTTTTCTCAATGTCCACCAGCGGAAGTACCACATTTCCTCAAAGCCGCGGTCAGGACAATCGAAGAGGGGAATATTCTGTGTCATCCACTCCCACGCTTTTGCGTTGGGAATGGCCTGTACGATGGTTTCCGGCTCCATTGTGTTGAAATAGTCCACATAGTGCTTGTAGTCGTCATAACGGAGGAAAGCGGGAGTCTCAGCGGGCAAACCGCTGAGCACACTGACAGGTGTGGTGATGAAGGCGGCAATGGCGAAAGTCGCCTCTGGGTCTGTGCCACCGGCATTTTCGAGGGTGCCATCCCAATCAGCAGGGGTGTCGATATCTGGAAAACGGCGTTCACTGCCTGTGCGGAACATCACACGTTCGATACTCTCCACAGGGGCAAAGAACATTCGCTGGCCTGCCTTCTTGCCATCAATATAAACCTCAATCATACGCTTCGAGACGCTGAGGATGGCTTCGATATGATAAGTCTTGTCGGCCTCATATTTGCCCAGACCACCATAGCGTGCACCACCCTTGCAACGCATCTGACCTTCATCGGTTAGTTCGATACGTGAACAGGCAGTACCATGAGCATCCAAGAACTCAATCTGCAGGAGGCCATGATTGTTTTGTCCTGCTTTTAGGTCGAAGGAAACCTTCAACTCCTTCGTGGCAGGTATCTTGCGCTCCACGCGGGCATAGTCGAAGGGGTCGGAGTCAGAAAGC
Organism: uncultured Prevotellaceae bacterium; assembly: GCA_900318555.1. Lineage (GTDB taxonomy): Bacteria > Bacteroidota > Bacteroidia > Bacteroidales > Bacteroidaceae > Prevotella. Next base: position 27,230 of record ONKX01000053.1, read on the forward strand.
GTCAGCCAGCCGTTGTTCAATGAAATGGGGGCCATCACGGGGGAGTAGATGTTCCAGGTGTCGAGATCCGAAATCTCGCTCACTCTGAACTCGATGCCATCAGCATGGTTGTGCGCCTCTGTCTGTATAGGCACAGGGATATGAGCCACCCACATGTCCTCCTTATTCATGGAATAAGCCACCCAGAGGTCTGAGTCCTTAGGGATGCCGTTGCCTTCCTGGATACCTCGAACATACTGAGGGCCATACGACTTGTAGTTGCCACCATAGCGCATCGGTGGTACTTCGCCTTGCACGAGATTCAGCGTGGTATATTCGTAGCCGTCCTTGGAAAGGCTGATAGCCAGTGGCCAACGGTATTCCGAAGGATTGTATATGGTAGCGTAAGTGCCATCCGAGAGACGCTGGCCCCAAATCTTTGCATTGCTGTTTACAAAACCTTTGGCTCGCTCGACAGGTTGTGCCCACGTCAGGCCACCATCCGCAGAGGTCGAGGTGAGGGCGTGTTTCCAAAGGGAAGCAATCTGGCCATCGGGCAGAGTGTAGTCGCAATAGGCCTTGTACTCCTTGTGCAAAGGTATCAGCGGGTCGTTTCTATCAGCTTCCTCTACCCATTGCATCCGATAGCGGGGATTAGCCAGAATCTCTTCGCAGGCGGCTTTTACGTCTTTTGGGGCTTTGGTATAGTAGGGGAAGATATCTCTAGAGTTTCTAGAAGCTCTTGAATAACTAGAGTTTAGATAAATAAAGTAAATGGGCCCTAAAGTGCCATCCTTCCTGACCTCACGAATCACGCGCCCTAAGCCATTACCATCGTTAGGGTCGTCCTTTTTGTCAAAAGCCACGCCGTAGTTGCCGAGTGCCCAGAGTTGTCCGCTCTTCGAGACATACCAGCCCACACGTTGGTGCATAATAGCGATGAGGTCGTGAGACTTTTCTGGACGATTGGGCTTCTGAAAACCTTCAGGCACCTGTACTTCTGGAAAGAGAATCTGCGGATTGCTCCAGGTATAACCGTCTTTCGAGGTTTGATACATCGTATGTGAAGGTGGCACATGCTCATCTTTGGGGTCGCAAAGGTAGTGAACGTAGAACTGGTCGTTATGATACGCCATCATGGGCTGGTGGTTATAGGTCCAACCATTGCCATTGGCCTCAGATGGATGTTCGCGATTGGCACGCAGAATCTGGATATTATGCACCCCAACAACAGGCGAGAGACCGCCATCGTGACGATTGGGATTGCTGAGCGTCTTGCCTGTGTAATGTACTTTCCGCGCATTCAACAGTCCGTTGAGAATGGTTTCATCAGCCTCGAAGATGGTACCGTGCTTGTGCAGATCAGGGACGCTGACCTTATCGGAGACATCTTCGAAAGTCACAAAGTCCTTGGTGAAATGGGCACCAAAATCCTTCAGACGATAACGGTCGTAGTAGATAAGCCAACCGTCCTTGTAAGAGGTGAGGGGTGAGAGGTGAGAGGTGAGTTTTAACACTGTCGGCCCTTCCATCATCTTACCAGTAAATGGTTCTGAGGCTTTCGACCAAGGACCATAGGGCGACTTAGCGTATGCCACCTTGATATCGCGCTCAGGACGGGTGTTGTCCTTCAGCACCATCACATAGTCGTTCTTGCCTCGTTTCACCAGTGTTGCGTCGATACACGAGAAACCTGGTTCTATCATGAGTTTGGCAGGTGTGAACTTCTTAAAGTCCTTTGTGGTAGTATAATACAAACGATGATTGTTTTTGTGTTCCTCCTGTCCGTCAGGGAATTTACCAGGAATGCACGAAGCCCACACGATAACAGCCTGTTGCTTGACATCATCCCAAAAGAGTTCTGGCGCCCAGACATTCACCGTCGTCGTATCTGTCATTACCTCGATGAAACGCTGTTCACTCCAATGCACCAAGTCTTTCGAACATGCATAGCCAAAGCCCCTGTCCCCTCGCCAGCTGCTGGTCCACACGAGATGAAACAACCCATCGGGCGTACGAATGATACTTGGGTCACGCATTACTTTCTGTTGTCCCACCTCTGGACGCAACCAGATACCGTCAACCTGTTGCCAGTTCCAACCGTCATAGCTATATATGAACCTCAAACCCTCTGTTGCAGGTTCATGGAACGATGTAGATATATACACTTTTTGCTGTGCTGAGACCGTCAAAAAAGTGGCCAGCAAGAGGAAAAAGACACTAAAACGTTTCATCATCTTACATTATTATTTATAAAAAAGACGAAAAACTTGCGGGTTTGTAACTAAATTAGTACCTTTGTCGTCCGAAAGCTAAAATAAGACGAGAAATGATTAAAAGGACTATTTTAACATTAAGCATTGCATCGGTTATGATGATGTCATTTACTGCCTGTGAGCAGACACAGCGCGAGAATCCGCTGTTAGTGGAGAGTGAACTGCCGTTTGGAGCCCCAGACTTCAGCAAGATTCAGGTGACGGACTATATGCCAGCTTTCCTGAAAGCGATGGAGCAGAAGCGTGAGGCAATTAAGCAAATCATTGAAAACAGTGATTCGGCTACATTTGAGAATACTATTCTCGCTTACGAGAACAGCGGACGTATGCTTGATCGTGTAAGTCGCGTATTCTTCGCTTTGACGGAAGCAGACAAAACGGACGAAATTAGTGAGATAGAGAAGACCGTACAGCCTTTGCTCACCGACCTTGAAAATGAGATATCCTTCAACAAGCCCCTCTTCGAGCGCATCAAGAAGGTTTACGACACCCAGTATGAATCGCTTCAGGGCGAGGACAAGAAGTTACTCGAAGAAATCTATAAGGATTTCGTGCGCAAGGGTGCCCTGTTGCCAGACGACAAGATGGCTCGCATGAAAGAAATCAATCTGCGTATCTCCGAACTTCAGCAACAGTGGGGCGATTCCCTACAAGCAGCTACGAACGACGCCTTGGTATGGGTCGAGAAGGAAGAAGAGTTGGCAGGATTGAGCGAAGCTGACATCGCCCAGTGTAAGAAAGACGCAGAGAGCAGAGGAGGCAAGGCTCCGTATGCTATTGTCATTGTAAATACCACCCAGCAACCTCTCCTTGCCAGTCTCGACAATCGCGAGTTGCGCAAAAAGGTGTTCGAGGCTTCTGTCCATCGTGCTGACGGTACAGGCAAATACAATACTTTCCCCCTTGTCTGCGAGATTGCCAAGCTGCGTGCCGAGAAGGCTGAGATCATGGGTTATCCTAACTACGCCGCCTATTCACTGGAGAATACGATGGCCAAGACCCCAGTGAATGTCTATGCTTTCCTGATGAACCTGATTAAGGCCTATGTGCCCAAGGCTGATGCCGAGACCAAGGCTATCGAAGACTTTGCCCGCAAAAGCCAGGGTGCCGAATTCCAGTTGCAGGCCTACGACTATTTCTACTATTCTGCCAAGATGAAGAAGGAATTGCTCAACGTGAGTGATGACGAGGTGAAGCCTTACTTCAATGTAGATAGCGTGTTGTTCAATGGGGTGTTCTATGCTGCCAACCGGGTGTATGGTCTAACATTTAAAGAGCGTACGGACATTCCTACTTATCATCCTGACATGAAAGCCTTCGAGGTGATTGACAAGGATGGTAAGACGCTCGGCCTCTTCTATGGTGACTATTATCGTCGTCCTACGAAACGTGGTGGCGCCTGGATGGATGGTTTTCAGAAACAGAGCCGTCAGTGGAACCAGTTGCCTATTATATTTAATGTATGCAACAGTGCCAAGGCTCCTGAGGGTCAGCCCTCGTTGATTACCTGGGACGAAGTGACGACGATGTTTCACGAATTTGGTCATGCCCTGCACGGTCTGCTCTCCAATTGTCAGTACAATCGTCTGAGTGGTACCAGTGTAGCTCGCGACTTTGTGGAGATGCCTTCGCAGTTTAATGAGTCGTTTGCCTCGATTCCAGAAGTTTTCGACCACTATGCGCACCATTACAAGACGGGTGACCCCATGCCTGCCGACCTGAAGGAGCGCATGCTCAAGAGCATCAACTTCCAACCGTGCTATGCTCTGGGTGAAAACCTTGCTGCCACCTGTGTCGACTTGGCTTGGCACATGCTCGCCTCGAAGGATATTCCCACAGTTGACAAGGCTATGGAGTTCGAGACAGAGTCATTGCGTAAGGTGGGACTTCTGAATCCTTTTATTCCGATTCCGCCACGCTATCACACCAGTTACTTCAATCATGTGTGGGGTGGAGGTTATGCTGCTGGCTATTACAGCTATCTGTGGACGGAGGTGCTGGCAGTAAACATCGCTGACGTTTTTGCCAAGCGAGGACCGCTGAAGCCTGAGACTGGTCAGGATCTGCGCGACAAAATTCTGAGCAGGGGTAATACGGGTGACCTGATGCAGATGTTCACCGACTTTACTGGTATGGCCCAGCCCGATGCGTCGAGTCTGCTCAAGGCCAGAGGTCTATAATACAAGAAATAATAAATATTAAACAATAAGAAGTATGAAAAAACTGATGATGATTGCCGCCCTGATGCTGATGAGCATGGGCGTGTTTGCACAAAATGAAGTTGGACAGTTTAGCCTGAAACCGATGGCTGGTGTGAATCTTTCAACTATTACAAAAATAAAAGAGACGGATATGCGTGTCGGTGCCGTTGCAGGTGTTGAAGGAGAATATGCTTTTCTGAAAAATTTCTCGGTAACTGCAGGACTTTTGTATTCTATGCAGGGTGCAAAGTGTTATGGAGTTAAATATAATCTCGATTACATCAATATCCCTATCCTCGTTAACTACTATGTCATTCCGGGACTGGCCATTAAGACCGGTATGCAGCCGTCACTTAAAGTTTCTGATAAAATTGACAGAACAGATTTGGACTATAATACCAATAGTTTCTATTTTTCTATTCCTGTTGGTGCGTCGTATGAGTACTCTAATTTCGTACTTGATGCTCGCTACAACTTCGGTATATCGACCATTTTCAGTCCTGGCGACGCAAGACACAATTGGTTCTCCATCACATTGGGTTACAAGATTCCCATTAATACCAAATAAGCATCTGAAAATCAATAAAATAGTGCGCTTCCCACCTGCGGAGGCGCATTTTTTGTATTAAAGAAGCAAATAATTGGTTAAAAATTTGGAACTTTCAGATATTTTTCCGATATTTGCCGCCGATAAATCCTTTTTTTATTAACAAAAACAAAAGATTATGAAAAAACTAATGATGATTGCCGCCATGATGCTGATGAGCATGGGCGCATTTGCACAGAACGAAGTAGGTCAGTTTACGCTGAAACCAATGGTTGGTATGACCCTTGCTAACATCACTAACATTGATGGTAAGATTAAGGTAGGTCTTGCTGCTGGCGTTGAGGCTGAGTATGGTATCACCGAGACTTTCGGCGTTTCTGGTGGTGTTCTTTATTCTATGGAAGGTAGCAAGAACAAGGACAATTCTGATTTCAAGACAAACCTTGACTATATCAACGTACCCATCCTGGCCAATGCTTATCTGTTCAAGGGCTTTGCCGTAAAGGTTGGTGTTCAGCCTGGTTTCCTGGTAA
>ONKX01000030.1 GCA_900318555.1 uncultured Prevotellaceae bacterium
TGTTTCTTCGTGTTTTTGTTGTATCTTTGCAGAGCGTATGGACGACAAGGGGTATCTTCTGAGGCTTATTCGGGAGGGGGAGCACCAGCAGCAGGACTTCAAATACCGTGTGGCTGATGCTTGTAAGCTGGCTAAGTCGGTATCGGCTTTTGCCAATACTGACGGCGGACGGCTGCTCATTGGCGTTCGCGACGACGGTCATCTGTCGGGTGTGCGTAGCGAAGAGGAGATATACATGATGCACCAGGCAGCCTACAAATTCTGTAAGCCCGAAGCGAGCATCAAGTTCGACACTTACCATGTGGACAAGCGTACCATAGTCATCGCTACCGTCTCGCCTTCTGGCAGACGCCCTGTTTGTGCGCTGGACGAAGACGGCCGCAAGCGCGCCTATATCCGCATCAATGACGAGAACATCGTGGCTTCGCCCGTTCATCTTGCTCTCTGGCGTGAGGCGCAGAAACCGCAAGGTGTTATGATTACCTACGACGACGACATCCGCCTGTTGCTGGATGCCATTGAAGGCCAGTTGCCCCTGAACCGTATTGTCCGCCTCTCACGTCTTCCCCGCCATAAGGTCATCAACCTGTTGGCGCGCCTCATCCGCTTCGGCAATGTCCGCTGTGAATACGCCAACCAGCAGTTCCTGTTTTCTATGGCCTAAAGAACTAGGGACTGGTACCTGTTCCACTCTGAGAGAACCGGCTGAGCGATGAGAATGTACAAAAAAGTGTTGAAAGATGTTTGTGGGTTCCGATTTTTTTTGTACTTTTGCAGCTGAAATACAGAACATATATTTTTTAGTCATAGATTATGTACGTGTGTAGGCTATTGTTTGCGACCTGTTTTGTGCTAGCCTGTCTGCAGCAGGCGTTGGCTGGTGATGCCGTTAGTTTTAAGACTCGGTCGTGGAATACGACGAAAGAGATAGTGGAAATCATTTCTGACACGAAATCTGATGGAGAGTATGAGCTCATCAGTGGCAGCAATAGCGACTGGATGCAGCTTGGCCCCTCGCAGCAATATTATGTGGTGGCGGGTGCTGCCAGCCGTAAGACACTGGTCATCAAAGGCACCGTTCACCTCATTCTCTGCGACGGCGCACACCTGACGTTGACCGGTGGCGTGAAGTTAGAGGGTGATGCCATTCTGCACATCCACGGCCAAAGCGATGACCAAAAGACGATGGGTCAGATGACCGTTACGAACAGCTATTCGAGTACTGCCGGCATAGGCAGTGCGCGAAGCACGACGATGGGAAAGCTCTTTGTTCATGGCGGCAACCTTGAAGTGACTGGTGCCGACTACGCTGCGGGCATCGGTGGCGGTGAGGATATAGGAAGCAATGAAGTGACTATTTATAGCGGTGTGGTGACTGCCAACGGCGGCAAATATGGTGCCGGCATTGGCGGCGGCTATGCGGGTTCGCAGACAGGTCAGGTAAGCATCTATGGCGGCAACGTGACGGCAACTGGCGGCAAGAAGGCTGCCGGCATTGGTGGCGGTCGCCACTGGCGAGGCGGCAGCAATGGTGGTCGGGTCATTATCTATCATGCCGAGGTGACTGCCAACGGCGGCGATTATGGCGCCGGTATTGGCGGCGGTTGTGGTGTGAGTGGCTATGGCAAAGGTGGTCATGTATCGATATATAGTGGTACGGTGAAGGCCTACGGCGGTGAAGATGCAGCCGGCATCGGTGGTGGCGAGAGCGGCGATGGCGGTACTGTGAATATCGAAGGTGGCCTGGTGACCGCTGAGGGAAAAGGCTATGGTGCCGGCATCGGAGGTGGTGAAGATGGTAATGCAGGCTATTTCGATGCGAATGCGGAACGCTATTTGAACAACGGCACTCCCACGCTCATCAAGATTACCGCCGGCAGCGACTGCGGCAACGCTGTAGGTGCTGGCAAAGGCGGCAACAACAATGGCACCATCCATGCGGGAAATGCCGTTCATGTGAACTTCGGCAACAGCCAAGAGAGCCTCGAGGCAACACCAGCCCTGAAGGCGCTGCGTGAGCGAAGAACTGGTGAGCGGAAGGCCGTTCGGATATCGCCCTGCAGCCGTGGTGACGATGCTGCTCAGTACGACTACGACATCAAAGAGACATACCATTGCAGACTATGTAAATACTGCAATTATTCCGAGAACAAAACTCACGAGGGTACTCCCTGCGTCTGCGGCAAGACACTGACGCAGTGTATCATCAGTGTCTATCACCGCGGCATAAACGAGCTGACGCTGAAACCAGAATACACCCTGTTGGAACAGCGCACGGTAGCTGTGGGTAAGACCTACACGCTGCCGTCAGTGGCCGAAGCTATTGACGGATACCGCTTTGCCGGTTGGCTGGCCAATCCCGACCCGCAGCCCACTACCATCTTTACCGACGGCAGCGAGACACTCGAGCCCTTAGGATCTGTCTATACCGCTCCGGCAAAGTCGACGGTTGACATCTACGCCCGCTACCAATATGACTACAAGGTTGATAAATGGAGTTGGGAGCTCGACCACTCAGCGGCTCAGGTGACGCTCTACTGCGATGCCGCCGAGGCAGATAAGACCGTCTTGGTGAACACTACCAATATCACCCATACGACGCAGTCTGCTACGCTGAGCGAGGAGGGCTACGACCTCTATGAAGCCACAGCGGAATATAAGGGCAGGAGTTACACTGGAATAGACTACACCCCCATATTCTACTCCATGGAGCTGCAGAACGCTGCCGACAATGCCACGCAGCTGCTGACGGCAGAGGACGTGATGGTGGATGCTACACTGAAAGACCGTACCTTCTATCACGACGGAAAATGGAACACGCTGTGTCTGCCTTTCGACGTGATGAAGTGGGAACTGTCTGAGACAACGCATCCGCTCTACGGAGCCACCATCTTTGAACTGGATACGGAGAATAGTGCCTTTGACGAGAGCACTGGCAAGCTGACGCTGATTTTCAAAGACCCCAAGGCCGGTGAGGAAGACGTAGTGATGCAAGCCGGCAAGCCCTATCTGGTGAAGTGGGCCGAGGGAACCAATCAGTCTGACCCGCTCTTCAGCAGTGCCCTCATCAAGACTGCATCAGCCACCACTATCACCACTACTGACGGCAAGTTGAGTTTTGTGCCCACCTTCGCACCGGTGCTGTTGGCGAAGAACGCTAAGAACATACTCTATCTGGGCTCGGACAACAAGCTCTATTATCCCGCCAAAGACAATTTCTATATCAATGCCTTCCGAGCTTACTTTGTGGTGAATATCGCCAATGCCGCCCGTGAGATTAGCAGCGTAGAGGTTGACTTCGGCGACGGAGAGACCACTTCGGTAAGTGAAAAGTTAAAAGTGAAAAGTGAAAAATTGGCTTCCGCAACAGCTGTGTACGACCTGCAAGGTCGCAAGGTGTCAGGCACGCCCACACAGAAAGGAATCTATATTGTAAATAATAGAAAAATAATCATCAAATGATACGTACAAACACTATTACATGCTGTCTTCATACAGCGGTCATGACCCTGTGCAGCCTCCTGGTGCTGAGTGCGTGCAGCGACGACAGTGCCGACGATAGCGCCCAGCGCGAGCAGGAGCGTAAAACTCAGGAGGTGAAAGCACAGCTGGCGGGAAGCTGGAATCTGGATGCTGACGGACTGCCTGATTTCAACCTCGCCCTGACGGAGTACTACTTTGACGACCGGCAGGTAGCGATGACCTATTATGCCTATGACTATTCCACCGACGGCTATGCCCTGGAGGTGCTGACCTATGACTACACAGTGCTGAATAGCAGTGAGAATAAGGGTAGGGAGGTGCTTCGGCTGCGCATCACGCCTACCCAGCAGACCATTGACTGGGTGAACCGAAAGAACGAAGAGATGATAGCGGCTGCCGAGGAAACGGGAGACAAAGACTACGCCCTCTATGATATCGAGGAATTTACCGATACCCTGCAGCTCTTCGTAAAGGACAACAACAGTATCGGCCATCTCATTCCTGAAGAGGATATAGCATACTACGAGTCGCAAGGTCTGAAGTTGGAAGACGATGCCCTTTATTTCCAGCGTGGAGCCGTGGACGTGAGCTCCCTCGACACAAAGTCGGTGAGAGAGTCGATAGCGTTGATGATCAGCGAACTGGAAGAATACCAGGCGCTGCACGACGGCGACCCTTCCACCCTGAATATGCCTAAATTCATGGCGAAGGTCAAACGCGCCTCGCAGACACAGCATATCTATGATGGCAAAGGTCACGAGCTGCGCCAGTGGATGAAGTCTGTGCCCGACGATCGGATGCTGTGCAAGATGATGATTCCGGGAGCGCACGACTCAGGCACCTATGGCATGTATTGGGACTGGCTGCGCACGCTGGCCAAGACACAGGACCAGGACATCAAAGGACAGTGGGACCACGGCATTCGCTGCTTCGACCTGCGTGTGCGCAAGTGGAATGACGAGAATCGCCTGTATCATGACCTCATATCGTGCGAAGTGACCTTGAAAGAGGTGTTTAAGCAGATACAGGACAAGCTGCGCGAGAATCCGCAGGACGGAGCCATCATCATGGTTAAAGTAGAAGGCAACAATGCCGCTGAGTGGAATTGGGCGCTGCGGAACATCTCCAATTACATACCTCTGGGCATTACGAGAGGCGAGGCCGACAATGTTGCCACGACGAAAGAGACCATCAAGCTAGTAGAGGAATATTTCCTGAACCAAACGGTAGACGGACATCCTATGCTGGCAAAGTTCCATCCCGATATGACCATGAAAGACCTGCGTGGCCGTGTGATAGTGTTGCTGCAGAATGCACCCTCTGAGTCTCAAGTCGACTATGGCAAGCTGAAGGAATATCTGGCTGTTGACTATGGCGACAAGTATGGCAATATGCTGGGCGATACGCGACCCCTCAAGGAGCAGAACGACTGGGAACAGCGTGGCGGCGGCGACGAGAGCACCTACGGCTACCTGCAGCGCAAGACCTTGAAGTTCCGTAACCTGCTGTTTGAGACCGTGACCAATACCGACGACAGCTACTGGGTGTACAATGCCGCCAACGGCTACTATCGCGACCTCACTTCCATTTCGGACGCCATACCTGATTATGCTACCTACGCCCAAGAGGCCTATCCCATTTTCACGCGCGATATCATCCGCTACGGCAATCCCAGGGGCATCGTGCTGATGGACTATGTGGGCTGGGATCACTTCAAGCGTGTCAGGTTGGCTACGCTGGCGGCCTGGGGCACCTATTCACTGATTATCGGAGTAACCACTGCAGTGATGTTTACTGCCCTGACGGGCTTTACCGGCGGTGTCGGCTTGGGTATTCTTGCCACCACGCTGGGACTGGCATTCTCGTCGGGAGTCTTGCAATCACTCTTCGGAACCCATTGGACGACACCCGCCTTCTATCTCTTCTGGTTGGTCTATCAGGCGCTAAAGGCCGATGCAGACTATAAAGACCCCAAGGCGCACGACCTGGTGAAAGCTATCGTGGAGGTCAACTTCCCCGAGCAGCATGAAACCGGCGTGTCCAATGATCCCATAGACATAGGACGATGAGTTAAGGGTTAAAGGTTAAAGGGTTAAAGGTTATTTAGAATGAAGATTATGAAACATATCATAGCACTGATGGTGGGTTTGGTGGCGCTGGGAGCGCAGGCACAGACCGGCAACTGGGACGACTTCCGTGCCAGCAAGTTCTCGCAACAGTCCAACATGCTCAAGACCATCGGAATCCAGAATGAGGCCGAGCTGGCCCTGCTGTCCTATGCCATCAATCATGATGAGCCCAATATCAACGGCTATACCATCAATCTTGCTCGCGATTTGGATATGTCTGCCCACTGGTTCACACCCATAGGCTCCACCGATGCCCATGCCTTCAAGGGCGTCTTCGACGGAAACGGCTACCAGATAAACATCAAAATCGATGACAAGGGAGCCTTTGCCGGACTCTTCCGACATATTAGCAATGCCAGCGTACGACACCTCAAACTGACGGGCAGCGTGACGGGCGGCATTCATAGCGCAGGCTTGATAGGACACACCCTGAGCGGTACGAATAACCATACCGACGATTGTCTTGTGTCCGTCCAGGTGACGTGCTCCGACAATGGAGTATCCGCCCCTCACGGGGGTGGCATCATCGGTCATGCCGAAGATGCCGTGAATACGGTCTTTGGCTGTCTGTTCAACGGTACCATCACGGCAGCCGATACGAAGGTGGAAGGCAGAAAGCGTGCCGGAGCTATCATCGGATGGAGCAACACCCCCGGCAATCAGCACATCACCGACTGCGTGGAGATGGGCAACTACAACGGCTTCGACGATAAAGACATCATGCCCGTCTATGCGATGAGTGAGAGCGAACAGCAGCCCGTCTTGACCCGTGTCAGCCACAGCCATCCTTGGATGTACCAGGGACGACCTATGCGCCAGGTCAAGTGCGACGAGCCCTACTATGCCATAAAGAAAGGCCCCTTTGGCACCCTTTATAAAACCAGTAAGATAGAAATCAACCATGACTTGCTGCGCGTAGACGAGGCGCTCTTCTCCTTCGACGACTGCACGTTCGATTACGAGTTAGCGTGCTTGCTGCAAGACCATATCATAACGCATATCTCAGTCAACTACAGCCCTAACGACGGTCATACGATCAAGATGGGACGAGGCTCAGACTGCATCATTAGAGCCATGACCTTCAATCCCAACACACAGCTGAAGGGCAGCGGCACCGAGGACGACCCTTATCAGATACACAACGACCGGGAATGGAACTACGTCTGCTACCAGCTCGAACAAGGCAACAGCTTCAAGGACAAGCACTTCCGTCTGGAGGCAGACCTCACGCTGCGCTTTATGGCAGGAACGGAGGCAACGCCGTTCAGCGGTATTTTTGATGGCAATGGCGACAATCGCAGGTTAGAGGTAAAGATAGGCAATATCGAAACCGACGACACCGGACTGTTTCGCTATGCCAAGGATGCCCAGTTCAAGTATTTCCACATCAATGGCAGTGTCTATTCCACCCGTACCTGTATCGGTGGCCTCATAGGCAGAGCCAGCGGCAAGGTGCTCGTGCGCAACTGCCGTGTGTCGGCCAGCTTCCATGTAGACTATCATGGTGCTGCCAATGTAGGCGGACTGATAGGCGTTACAGCCAACGACAATCCCGATGTCACCGTCCGAGCCTGTCGCTTCGACGGCTCCGTAGACGGTATAAATGCTTCGGGCTGGGCAGGAATGGTAGGCTGGAAGAAAGAAGGCTCCCTGAAGGTGCAGAACTGTCTCTTTGCTCCTGTCAGCATCCATGTCAAGACTTCCGACAACCAGAACTTTGCCCGTGGCTTGTCAAATGACGAAATCGCTACCTCCATCAACTACTACCTCAGTCGTTTTGAGAGCAGCACGCAGGGTAGGGACGCCTCCGCCATGTCGGCAGGCTACATGGTCGAACAGCTCGGTACCAACGACTGGGAGCAGCTCGACGGCTATGGCGATCCGTCACCCGTGCTCGGACCGCGAGGCATTCCCTTGCAGGTCAGCTCCTCCAACGACCTGCGCGGACTGGCAAAGAAGAAAGAGAAACGCGCCCTCAACATCAATTTCGGTGAGATACTTCATAACGACGGCCACTTCAACACCATCTGTCTGCCCTTCAACCAGGTGTTTATGAACATCGTCATTGCCGACGGTGCCGAACTCTACCAGTTTGCCAGCGTCAAGCAAGAGGGCACAGCCGACAAGCTCGTCTTCCTGCGCACCAACACCATCCAGGCAGGCGTTCCCTATCTGCTGCGCTGGACAGGTCAGACATCCTATACCGACCGTTCCCACATCTGGTTCACCGGTGTTACCGTCACTGCCGAGCAGCCAGCCACCATCGAGCATGGCGACTATGCTTTCTGCGGCACGTTCGACGAGATCAGCCTGCGTAAAGCATCAGAAGAAGGCCTTTACGTCATGGGTGGCGACGACAATTGGCATCCCGTCATCAGCAGCACCTCCGAGGCTCGTCTGCTGGGAGCTTTCCGTGGTTTCCTGCGCCTCACGGGAGGCAATGGAGCACACATCCTGGTCAGCTTGGAAGACGCTGAAGGCAATACCACCGCCATTATCCCCGTCACAGCCCAGCCACAGGATTTCACGACACCCTCCGCTTCCCCCCGTTGGTACAACCTAAACGGTCAGCAGATTGAAGACTTCCCAACCGCCAAAGGCATATACATCCATCAAGGTAAGAAAGTCGTCATCAGTCGCCAATGATATGCGTGTCGTTGCAATGCAATCGTGTTCGTTTAACTTTTGAGGAACGGGGACCAGTCCCCTGTTCCAAAGCGAGTTTCAAAAGTACACAAAAGGGACTCTGACCCACTCTGAAGAACGAGGCGGGCTGCCGGATGCCGAAGCTGGAGATGCTGGAGGCAGAACTGCGTTTCCTGGAGGCGCGACAAGATTTTGATTAGTGGGTCACAATGGAGTCAGGCACTTCTGTGTCATACAGAAACTTCAAAAGTAATCAGTAGAACCGACCCCATAGGAACTAGGGACTGGTACCTGTTCCAACAACATAGGCGTTAAAACAAGGCAGGCCTCCGGCATGCATAGAAAAAGCGGACAAACCAAATTGTCCGCTTTTATGTTGTTTCAATGAATATTTGCTTAGTTGAACTTCAGGATCTGACCAGCCTTCAGCTTGGCATTCTTCTTCAGGTGGTTCAGCTTCATGATGGTGTCCACCGTTGTGCCGCGCTTTTTGGCAATCGAGAAGAGGGTCTCACCCTTCTTTACCTTGTGGAAACGTGACTCCTGAGCATAGCTGGCGGCAGGGGCTGCTGTGGCCAATTCTACATCTTCGTAAGAACCGACATTTGCACCACGCAGACGAGTGGCAATCTGCGACTCGCGCTGATAGGAGGACTTGCGGAAGGTGAAGTAGTCGTCGACAACGTCCTGATTGCGGAAGTCGAACATCAGAGCAGGATTCAGAGCTATGCCACAAAGACGAGTCTCGAAATGCAGGTGTGAACCCGTGCTACGACCAGTGTTGCCACCCAGTCCGATAGGATCGCCGGCACGAACGTCCTGATCCTCAGAAACCAGTTGCTTCGACATGTGGGCGTAATAGGTCTCCAGTCCGTTGTCGTGACGGATGACGACGTACTTACCATAGCCGCGACCCTCGTAGCGAACTACACGTACACGGCCGTCAAAGGCTGCACGGATGGTGTCGCCAATATAAACCTTGATGTCCAGACCCTTATGCTGGCGTCCCCAACGTGAACCGAAGTTCGAGGTGAGCACGCGGCTCTCTGTGGGCATGCAGAAATTCTTCAGAGAAATGCGGAACGTATCGGGCAGTTCTGTTGCATGGCTGTGAGCATGCGTATTGTCCCAATCGTCGTATAAGTCGGCGGCAGGTGCTTCATAGTAGCTCTCTGTCTCTATCAGTCGATGCAGTGCGACGCTGTCCACTGCCTTCATTTTCGTATCAATAGGAGCCTGGCGTGCCAATAGATCTTGTCCCATTGTGGGGAGTGAACTCATTGTTGCTAAAGCCAGAAATGCAAGTGTTTTTAATATCTTCATTATCCTAAATTTATTCTTTTGAGGTAAAAATTCGGTGCAAAGATATAAAAAAATGTTTTAAATCAAGAACTTATTACGAATCGTTTAAGGTTTATTTGTGTGTTTTAACACTTATCTTCTTACGAAATTGCCGCCCAATTGATGTTTGTTTTGCGCAATTCACGCAGTCTGCGCCACAAAATGGCGTAGCGTTCTGAGGTGCAGGTGGGGTCGTCGTCGATGATGATTTGTGCTTCGTCGCGAGCCATCTGAACGAGCTGTCCGTCGCGTGCGATGTCAGCAATTTTCAGGTCGAAAGCCATGCCGCTTTGCTGGGTTCCTTCGAGGTCGCCAGGGCCACGTAGCTTCAGGTCGGCCTCGGCAATACGGAAGCCGTCGTTGGTTTCGCACATAATATCGATACGCTTACGCGTATCAGCAGACAGTTCGAAACAGGTGACAAGGATGCAGTACGACTGATCGGCACCACGTCCGACGCGTCCGCGGAGCTGATGGAGCTGGGCGAGTCCGAATCGCTGGGCTTCGAGAATAACCATCACAGAAGCGTTGGGTACATTGACGCCAACCTCGATGACTGTGGTGGCCACGAGGATCTGTGTTTCGCCCTTGACAAAGCGTTGCATCTCGGCTTCTTTTTCGGCAGGTTTCATCTTGCCGTGAACCTTGCTTAAGCGAAATTCTGGGAAAACTTGTTTTAACACTTCGAAACCATCTTCGAGGTTCTTGAGGTCGATTTTCTCGCTTTCTTCAATGAGCGGGAAGACGATATACACCTGACGACCTTGGTGAACTTGCTGGCGGATGCCGTCGTAGAGCGAGGGTAAGGAACGGTCGTACACATGCTGTGTTACGATGGGTTTGCGGCCAGGCGGCAGTTCGTCGATAACAGAGACGTCGAGGTCGCCATAGAGCGTCATTGCGAGCGTGCGGGGAATAGGTGTTGCCGTCATGACGAGCACGTGGGGCGGGTTTGTGCTTTTGTTCCAAAGTTTGGCACGCTGGGCAACGCCAAAGCGGTGTTGTTCATCGACAACCACAAAACCTAACCGTGCGAATTGCACAGTATCTTCGATGACGGCATGGGTACCCACCAGAATTTGCACAGTGCCATCCAACAATCCGTCGAGGATTTCCTGACGGCGCTTGCCTTTCACGATGCCTGTCAGCAAGGCCACGCGGATATCCATGCCCTGCAGGAAGTCCATGATGGTCTTGAGGTGTTGCTCGGCCAGGATTTCCGTAGGAGCCATGATGCAGGCCTGATAGCCGTTGTCCAGTGCGATGAGCATCGACATCAGCGCGACGAGAGTCTTTCCGCTACCCACGTCGCCTTGCAGCAGACGGTTCATTTGCCGTCCGCTACCCATATCCTTGCGGATTTCGCGGATGACGCGTTTCTGTGCCTCAGTCAACGAGAAGGGCAGGTGGTTGTGGAAGAAATCGTTGAAGCAGTTGCCTACTTGTGAGAATACATACCCTCTGTATTTCCGTCGTTGGTCACTGGCATACCGTAAAATGTTCAGTTGCACGTAGAACAGTTCTTCGAACTTCAGTCGGACACGGGCCTGCTCCAGTTCCTTGGCATTCTGCGGATAGTGAATCTTCCGTAGGGCCTCGTCGCGACTCATCAGGTGTAACTTCTGGGTGATGAAATCAGGAAGGGTCTCTGGCAAGGGCTCCTTGAGCACGTCGAGAAGCGCTTTCGTCAGACGCTCGACAGAACGGGAGTTGAGCCCCATTTTCTTCATCTTCTCCGTCGTGTTGTAATAGGGCTGCATGCCCATAGCCGACAGTTCCAGCTTGTCTGCGGCATCGATGTCAGGATGGGTCACATTGATGCGTCCGTTGTAGACGTTGGGACGTCCGAAGACGATATACTCTTTGCCAATGGCGTAGCTCTGCTTGGCATATTTCCCTCCGTTGAACCACGTCAGGTCCATCACTTTTCCTGAGCCGTCCGTAAAGTGTGCCACGACGCGTTCCTTGCGGGCACTCATCTTGAAGGTCTCGAAACTCAGGATATGGCCCTTCACCTGTACGAAGGGCATATCGCCATTGAGTTCGCCGATGCTGTACAGTCTGCTGCGGTCGACGTGTTTGTAAGGATAATACTGCAACAAGTCGCCAAAGGTGTGGATGTCCAGCTCTTCGCTGAGCATCTTCCGCCTGTTGGGACCAACCCCAGGCAAGTATTGTATGTCTTGTTGCAGTATCGAAGTCATCCTATCAGTACCTCAGCTATTTTCAGGTCGTAGGGTGTGGTAATCTTGATGTTCTCGCGATTGCCGTCTACAAGCGTGATGTTGAAGCCATAGGCCTCGACCACACTGGCATCGTCGGTAAATCCGTCGTTATAAGGCTGGCGGTTGGCGGCCTTAAGCAATTGGATGTCAAAGGTTTGCGGTGTTTGTACCAGCCGATAGTCATTGCGAGGAACTGTCTCGGAGGTGTTTCCTTGCAGGTGACGAACCGTTTCTACGACAGGGATGACGGGAATGACGGCTTTTACCGTGCGGGCTGTTTCGTAGCAGTTGCGAATGACATCGATGCTGGGGAACGGGCGCACACCATCGTGAACGCCTACAACCCCTTCGGCATCGTCAGGAATCTTTGCGAGACCATTTTGTACTGAGTGGAATCGCGTCTCGCCACCATTGGCTAAGACGTATTCCACCTTGAAGTCATAGTCTTGGCAAAGCTTGTGCCAATAGTCCTGCTGGGCTTGAGGCAATACGAGGATAATCTGCAGGGTAGGGGAGTACTCACGGAACCTTTCGAGAGTCCGCATCAGTACTGGCTTCCCGCCTATTGGCAGGAACTGCTTGGGAATATCGCTCCCCATCCTCAGGCCCTTCCCGCCTGCTACTATTATTATATAATCCATATTAGCATCAAATATATTGCATCGGACTTAACGGACTAACACGGACTATTTGTTTATAATACGTTTGTAATCTCGGCTTTCACCGAAATTTAATAGATAGCCCACGGACATACCTGTGATTTTAAGATAGTTGATGAGCTGTGCAGTGTTGGCAGGTGTTAGCTCTGGAATTGACTTTAATTCAAGGATAATCTTGTTGTCCACAACTATGTCACTTACAAATTCGCCAATAATGATTCCTTTGTATGTAATCTGAAGGCGTTTTTGGCGTTCATAAGGTATGCCCATCTCGTCAAACTCGATGCATAGAGCTTTCTCGTATACACTCTCCAATAACCCTGTTGTAAGGTGCTTAAAGACGTTGAAATAAGCCTCTAATATCTTTTTTGAAAGTTCATTGTATATCAACATAAAATTGTCCGTGTCAGTCCGTTAAGTCCGCTGCAAAAATTATCATTGCATCAGGTGCTTGAAACGCATGCCTTCGGCAATCTGGTCGGAGGTGTTTTTGTCAACCAACTGGGCAAGGAGTTCGTAGGCGAAGGGGAAGGCTGCTGCTGGGCCTTCGCCTGTGGTGACATTACCATCGACGGTGACGAGGTCGCCCGTATATTTCGCATCCTGCAAGGCCTGTTCGAAACCAGGATAGCAGGTGGCTTTCTTGCCCTCGAGAATACCCAACGGAGCCAGGACGACAGCGGGCGAAGCACAGATGGCTGCTACTTTCTTGCCAGCCATGTGCTGGTCGACAACAGCCTTGCAGACACCCTTGTTCTCGAACAGGTTCGAGGCGCCAGGCATGCCTCCAGGTAGGAAGATGAGGTCGGCATCCGAGAAGTCACCTTGCTCGAACATGATGTCTGCCTCGATATTTACGCCGTGAGCTGAGCGCACCAAGGGGAAATCGCTGATGCTCACCGTTACTACGTCCAAACCTCCGCGACGCCATACGTCAACAGGAATCAGAGCCTCGACATCCTCGAAGCCGTCTGCTAAGAATACATAAACCTTTTTCATACTATTTTAATGCTTGTAAATACTGTTTGATGGTTTCCTTGAGACCCAGATAGAGGGCGTCACAGATGAGGGCGTGGCCAATGCTGACTTCGTCTGTCCAGGGAATCTGCTGGTGATAGTAATGCAGGTTTTCGAGCGACAAGTCGTGACCTGCGTTGAGGCCCAAGCCTACCTTGCGAGCCTCCTCGGCAGCAGCAATAAACGGAGCAATAGCGGCCTCGCGATTGGCCTGATAACCAGAAGCATAGGGCTCTGTGTAGAGCTCTACGCGGTCGGCACCACACGCCTTGGCTCCTTCCACCATTCTGGGGTCGGCATCCACGAAGATGCTCGTGCGGATACCAGCATCCTTGAAGGTCTTACAAATATCCGTCAGGAATGCCTTGTTCTCCAGTGTGTCCCATCCGTGATTGGAGGTTATCTGGTCGTGTCCGTCAGGAACCAGCGTCACCTGATTCGGCTTGACTTCCAGTACCAGTTCTGTGAACGACGGGATAGGATTTCCCTCGATGTTAAACTCCGTTGTGATGAGTGGACGGATGTCGCGAACATCCTGATAGCGGATGTGGCGCTCGTCAGGACGAGGGTGAACGGTAATGCCCTGGGCACCAAAGATTTCTGCGTCGCGTGCAACAGCCAGCACGTTAGGATTATTGCCGCCTCTGGCATTGCGCAGCGTGGCAATCTTATTGATATTTACACTTAGTTTCGTCATAGCTAAAATCATTAGTTTGGTGCAAAGATACAAAAAAAATGAATACGAAGGCACAAAGACGCAAAAAAATGCGTATCTTTGCACGCAAAAAGTAAGAAATGATGTCTACGCGTAAACTAAGATTCGCCATTTTTGGCAATGTCTACCAACCCAAGAAGTCTGTTTCGATACAGAAAATCCTCGCTTGTCTGTCGCAATACGAGGCAGAGGTTTTTATTGAACGCGAGTTCTATACCTTCATCACCGAGGGGCAGCAGATGTCACTGAAAGGGGTTAACGTCTTTGACAACAACCAGTTTGAGGCTGACTTTGCCATTTCGATGGGAGGCGACGGAACTTTTTTGCGCACTGCCAGCGTGGTAGGACAGAAACAGATTCCCATTCTGGGTATCAATACGGGTCGTCTGGGATTCTTGGCTGACGTCAATGCACAGGAGATTGAACGCACCATCCGTGCCTTGCATGATGAGGATTATGCTGTCGATACGCGTGCTGTCATTCAGGTGGAAACAAAAGGTCAGGAGTTGCAAGGCTACAACTGCGCGCTGAATGATGTGGCCATCCTGAAACGCGACAATGCTTCGATGATTTCCATCTATGCAACGATTAACGGCGAGACGCTGACGACCTATCAGGCTGACGGACTCATCATTTCGACACCTACGGGTTCTACCGCTTACTCGCTTTCCGTAGGAGGGCCGATTATTGTGCCAGGAACCCATGTGTTCTCGTTGACTGCCGTTGCTCCCCATTCGTTGAACGTTCGCCCCATCGTCGTCTCAGAAGACTCCGTGATAGAACTTTCCGTCGAGAGTCGTACGCATAATTTCCTTGTTGCTTTGGACGGACGAAGCGAAAAGTTGGATGAAACCACGCAACTGACCTTACGTCGCGCTCCTTATCGTGTGCAGGTCATCAAGCGTGCAGGCACTAAGTATTTCCACACGTTGCGTGAGAAAATGATGTGGGGAGCTGATCAACGCGGATGATTCTTTTTTGCAAGGACTACAGGACTTAAGGACTTTTTCTATGTATTTTTCACAAAAAGATAGTCCTTTAGTCCTGTAGTCCGCTGCTAAAAATTATTCCCTTGGTAATTTCAGGATAAAGCGGCTACCGTCTTTGTATTCAGTATCGAGCACTACGTCGCCACCTAATTGGCGAGCTACGCGACGAGCCAACGAGAGTCCCAGTCCTACACCTTCTATATATGCATCTGACTTGTAGAAGTGTTCGAAGATTTTCTCTTCGTCGCCCTCTTTGATGCCGCATCCCGTGTCCGTCACGCTGAAACATACCATTCCGTCCAGTTTGTCAGTATAGGTTCTGAGCGTGATGCTGCCCTGCTTGGTAAACTTAAAGGCGTTGTCGAGCAGATGATGCAGGATTTTTTCCACTTCGTGACGGTTCATCAGAATCTCACAGCTGTCCTTCAAATGTGCGTCGAGACGTACCTCCAAACTCGTTTCCTCAGTTTTGTAAGGCTCCAGCATTTTTCGGGCCAATTCGTTACAGCCCACCATATCTGTTTTGTCAATATAGTGGATGCTTTCCTTGCCTGAGATGTCTAGTATCTCATCTACGATGTGTACAATGGTGTGGGTGCTGTGGGTAATACGCTTGGCCATATCCGCACGTTCATTGTCACTCAACAGGGCGTTCTGGTCGCTGATGATCTGAGCATAGCCACTGATGACGTTCAAAGGCGTACGGATTTCGTGACTCATGTTCTGTAGGAAGCTAACCTTCATGCGTTCTGCCTCCTGTGCCTTGTCGCGAGCAATGAGCAGTTCACGATTCTGACGCTGAAGACTCTTCATGTAGCGCGAGCGGTTCCAGCGATAAATCAGAAATCCGATGACCAGAACTGCGATAAATCCAAGATGGAGTGCCCATTGCAGGAGGGCGTTTTTCTTGCAGACGGCATTGTTCAGCGCTTCGGCATTCTCAAGGTCATTGGCCGAACCCACCATCTCTTCACTCATGATGACATTGTCCACTGAATCCTTGATGGCCATGTAGCGTTTCTGCGTCTCAAAAGCACGTACTGTGTCACCAGCGAGCTCGTAGATTTCAGTTTGGAACTTATAGATATCTGTTGTGTTAGTTAGTTCATATGTCTGCTTGATGGCATCATCGTAGCGTTTGTCTGCTGCAGCCTTACAGATGACGGCATAATTATAATAGGTGGTACTGAAGTCCTGCCCCAGCGTCTTGCGGAGCTTGATATATTCGTCGAAAGCCTCGTTCACCTGTTCCCAGTCGCGCATAGCGTAAGCCACAATGACCTTGAATCCGATGGCGTCGCTGTATTCGTAATTGGAATCGTTGGCCCTGATGACTTCAATGGCGCAGTCGAGGTGTTTCATAGCTTCCTTAGGCTGGGTGTCCATCTCGATGTTCGCCAAGTCCATATAGAGCGACACGAGATTGGCAGGCTGGGAGTGGTCTACCTGATCCAATGCCTTCTCGAAGTACTGGTGGGCTAGGGGAATATTTCCTCTTAGCGAGTAGATGATACCTCGCAGGTGAGTGGTCTTATAGAACTCGCGAGTGGCGCCACGCTGTTCCATATCTGCCTGCATTGTCATGGTTTTTCGCAGGGCGCGATAGAAGTGATTGTGATTGACGTCGTAGAGCACTTCGTTCTTCCAACTGAGATAGAATCCGCTGATGTCGCCCTGCTTGAGCAGATAGTTGCGATAGTTGGTATTCGCTTCGTAGAAAGCGTGCTCGTCGTTTTGATTGAAGGTGATGCGAACTTTCTGCAGCAATCTGCTGGTTGTATCGTCTTTCACCTGAGCTCGCCCAGGTGTCATGAGGACTACAGACGCTAGGAATATGATGATGGTAGTCAGTTTCCTAAGGTTGACCATATCTGTGATATTATCGTTTGTTATTGTTAGTTGATGATGCAAAGGTAGTAAATGTACACTAATTACGCAAACGTTTTCAAGGAAAATCTACGAACACCCCATGATTAACATTTGTTGACTTTTTTCAAATACTACCCAATATTGAATCTTTGAGGTATAATCATCCCGACTTTCACACAGTCCGGCATTAATATATAAATAACAAGGAACGCGCGAGATTTATAGGGCTTTTACGATGTCCAAAACGCTAAAGAAAGTTAAAGAACAGCACATTTTGCTTGAAAAGTTTGGAGCGTAAGCTTATTTTCTCTACTTTTGCAGTGTACTAATAAGGTAGTACACCAATACAGTGGCTTTCAAAGCTCGATTCAGACAATAAACAATAGTATAAACATAAACAATTAAAACGTATGATTGACGTAAAAAACATCAGTTTCAAGTATGCCGGAAGCAAGCATCTGGTATTCGATGATTTCAGCCTGACGCTGGAGGAAAACCGTATCTACGGACTGTTAGGAAAGAACGGAACGGGCAAGAGTACGCTGCTCTACCTGCTTTCAGGTTTGCTCCGCCCCTCTTGCGGTTCTGTATGTTGCGATGGCATCGCAACCAAGGACCGCGAGCCTGAAACCTTGCGCGACATCTTCCTCGTAACGGAGGAGTTTGAGATGCCCGCCATCTGTCTTTCTGAGTATGTGAAACTCTATAAGCCCTTCTACCCCAATTTCTCTGATGAGATCCTGCAGGGCTGTTTGGCTGATTTCGAACTGCCTGCCGACGTACGTCTGGGTGAACTCTCGATGGGTCAGCGCAAGAAGGCTTATATCGCCTTCGCTATGGCTACCAATACCAAGTATCTGTTGATGGATGAGCCCACCAACGGACTGGACATCCCCTCGAAGTCGCAGTTCCGTAAGGTCATTGCCCAACACATGACGGAGGAGCGTACCGTGGTTATCTCCACCCATCAGGTTCACGACGTGGAGCAGATGTTGGACCACATCCTGATGCTCGACCAGCACTCGGTATTGTTGAATGCCTCGATGCAGGAGATTCAGGATGCTTATACCTTCGAATTCCGTTCGCCACAGCAGATGGATGACACGGTGCTCTATGCTGAGCCCACGCTTCAGGGCAATGCTGTCATCACCAAACGCCAGGAAGGTGACGCTGAGACACAGGTGAACCTCGAACTCCTGTTTAACTACAAGACAACTCCAAAAACAGGACCAGTGCTATAAAAGAAACAATGGATTAAACGGATTTAAAGAATTAAGAATTATGAGTACTTTCAATACAACAAGATTTGGTCAGGCACTGAAGTGCCAGTTCCTCGTACTGCGTAAGACGTGGATTCGCCTCTTCGGCATTTTTACACTCGTCATGTTTATGGCCAACCTCTTCTTTACCCGCGTGAATGGCATGAAATACGATGATATGATTAGCCAAGAGCCTATAGAGGATGTAATCAACCACTATGGCAATTATGTAGGATCGACCACCGGCTTTGGTGTTATATTCTTCTGTTTCTCGATGCTCTTCGGTGCCAGCTTCCTGTTCGCAGGCATGAAGGACACGCGCAAACGCTCGGCCTTCCTGCTCTGGCCTGTTTCCAACCTGGAGAAGTACATCATCAGTCTGCTGCTCTCCATTCTGTGGCTGGCAGTCATCACCATTGGCGCTTATCTGTTGGCTGATGCCCTGCGTGTGTTCATTGACTGGGTGACGGGTCGTGTCGTTATCTGGGGCCTTCCCAAAATAATTGATGGCGTTTTCGGTCCTGCACCTTTCGAGTATTGGCAGACAGCATGGATGCTCTTCGCCTGGGTGTTTTACATCCACTCGCTCTATATCGTGGGCGGTACGCTGTTCCGTCGCCAGCAGTTCCTGTTGACCAGTGCCACGATTGCCGTCGTCAGCATCCTGCTGGTTATGATTCTGAACCAAATTAATCCCCAGATTAATTTCATTACTGGAAATTGGGACATGAAGACGGAAACGTACACCCAGATATTCCATCCATTCTTCTATATTCTTAACACGACGTTGTGCCTGCTTATCGTGTTCCACTACTGGGCTTCGTACAAGCTGTTTACCCGCATGCAGGTTATTAACAATAAATGGTTGAACGTATGATTTTTACTAACGATAAAGCGATTTACATCCAGATGGCAGATCGTCTGTGTGACGAAATCCTTTCTGGAGTATATAAGGACGACGACCGTATTCCGTCCGTCCGTGAGTATGCCGTGCTCTTGGAAGTGAATACAAATACGGCAGTGAAGGCCTACGAACAGTTGGCCCGCGAGGAGATCATCTATAACAAGCGCGGACTGGGTTACTTCGTCACTCCTGGCGCCAAGAAACAGATTCTGAAGGCCCGCAAGCAGGAGTTTATGAAGGAGCGTCTGCCAGAGCTCTTCCGTCAGATGAACCTCCTTGACATCACTATTGACGACGTTGCAGAAGCCTACAAAAAGCTTACAGAATGTTAAAGTTTAGTCATACTTCTATTCATTCGTCACAAATGTATGCAGTTCGTCCCATTTATTTGGAAGGTCATGCAACTTTTCGTACATTTGCAGCGTCTAACGAATAAAAACAAGGTAAAAAGTTTGTTTTCATGATACACTTACAAGACATTAATAAAACCTATCAGGGTGCCCAGCCACTCCATGTGCTGAAGGGTATCTCGCTCGACATTGCGAAGGGAGAGTTCGTCAGCATCATGGGTGCCTCGGGCTCAGGTAAGAGTACCTTATTAAATATATTAGGTATTCTCGATAATTACGACTCAGGTACTTACGAGCTCGCAGGAACTCCCATCTGGAACCTCTCCGAGACCCGTGCTGCCGAGTATCGCAACAAGATGATAGGTTTTATCTTCCAAAGCTTTAATCTCATCTCGTTTAAAACCGCCGTGGAAAACGTTGAGTTGCCATTATTCTACCAGGGAGTGTCGCGTCGTAAACGTCATCAGATGGCGCTGGATTATCTGGATCGTCTAGGTCTTCTGGATTGGGCCGAGCACTACCCCAACGAACTGTCGGGAGGACAGAAGCAACGCGTAGCAATTGCCAGAGCGCTCATCACCCGTCCGCAGATTATCTTGGCCGACGAGCCTACAGGAGCTCTCGACTCGAAGACCTCCGTGGAGGTGATGCAGCTGCTCAAGCAATTGAACCAGGATGAGGGAATGACCATCGTCGTGGTGACGCACGAGAGCGGTGTGGCTAACGAGACGAACAAGATCGTTCATATCAAGGATGGTGTTATCGGACAAATCGAAGAGAACCTGAACCACGATGCCTCACCGTTCGGCAGTGGCGGACTGATGAAATAAAGATTATGCGAGATATATTTACAGAAATATGGCAGACGGCTCGACGGAATAAACTCCGCACGACACTGACAGGCTTTGCGGTAGCGTGGGGTATATTCATGATCATCGTGTTGCTGGGTGCCGGTAACGGACTCATCAATGCCAATCTGAAGCAGAGCGACCGTTTCCTGTCGTCGTCAATGGTCGTCTATGGCGGATGGACGTCGAAAGCCTACCAGGGACTGAAGGAAGGACGCGACATCCGTCTGCACGAGAGCGATATGAAGATTACTGAGCGGGAATTCTCTGAGAACGTTGATGAGGTAGGTGCCCAGTACAACACGTCAGCAACCATCAGTCATGGCCAGCAGTATGTTTCAACAAGTATCAGCGGTGTCTATCCCAACCACACGAAAATCAATAAGGTGGAAATATTGCAAGGTCGTTTCATCAATGATATTGACGTCAAGGAAAGCCGTAAAGTGCTGGTGTTAGGCAACAAGCAGGCAAAGGAACTGAAGTGTCGCGTCGGTGACTTCTTAGACGTCGGAAACTTTGCCTTCAAGGTGGTGGGTATCTATAAGGAACAGGAGAATGGACGCTCAGATGTGTTCAGTAGCTATACGGCTATAAAACGCATTTACGGTGCCAAGACTGATGACGCAGGCCGCATAGAATTTACTTTCCACGGACTGCCGACGGAGGAGGCTAACGAGGCTTTTGAGCGCAGCTATCGTCACCGCCTGAATGCCGAACATCAGGCACATCCTGAAGACGAAGACGCTGTCTGGCTATGGAATCGTTTCACACAGAACCTGCAGATGGAACAGGGTATCGGCATTATTCGCACGGCTCTATGGATAGTGGGATTGTTTACGCTACTCTCTGGTATCGTAGGTGTATCGAACATCATGCTCATCACCGTTAAGGAGCGTACTCATGAGTTTGGCATCCGTAAGGCTATCGGTGCCAAGCCTTGGGGCATCCTTCGACTGATTATCATCGAGAGTGTGATCATTACGACCATCTTCGGCTATATCGGTATGTTGTTGGGTATTTTTGCCAACGAATATATGGACGCAACGATAGGTCACGAGACAATAGATACTGGATTGTTCAAGGCTACGATGTTCCTTAATCCGACTGTCGGACTGGACGTTTGTGTGGAGGCCACGCTGGTAATGATTATTGCTGGAACGATAGCAGGACTCATACCCGCATTCAAAGCAAGTAGAATTCGCCCCATCGAGGCCCTAAGAGCAGATTAAGTTATGAGAATAGATTTAGATACATACAGGGAAATACTTGATACGCTGACGCGTAATAAGTCGCGCTCGTTCCTCACCGGCTTCGGTGTGTTCTGGGGCGTCTTCATGCTTGTTGCGTTGATGGGTGGCGGCAACGGATTGAAGGAACTGCTCCAACAGAACTTTGCGGGTTTTGCCACAAACAGCGCTCTTGTGTGGGCACAGCCTACAAGCAAGGCGTACAAGGGCTTTCGTAAAGGTCGCTATTGGCATATGGACTACAAAGATGTTGACCGTTTACGTCATAGTGTTCCTGAACTTGACGTCATTACACCCTTGCTCTTTTCGAACGGTGGCACAGCCTATTATGGAGACCGCAAAGCTACTATTGGCGTCAGTGGGGCCATGCCCGACTACCAGCGGGTCAATGAACCGAAGCTGTTCTACGGAAGATACATTGATGAGGCTGACATTCGCGACCACCGCAAGGTGTGCGTCATCCAGAAGAAAACCTACAAGGAACTGTTTCCCGGTGGTGGTGACCCCTGTGGCAAGCGCATCCGCATCGACAATATCTACTATCAGATAGTAGGTGTTGACTACAATATGAGCGAGGGCGTTAACATCAGCGGAGAAAACGGTACGGGTGTCATCCTACCGCTAACCTTCATGCAGCAGGCCTACAACCGTGGTAATGCCGTTGACCTGATTGCCGTTACTGGACGTCCTGGGGTCGTCATGTCAAAAGTCACCGACCGCATCCGAGAGACTATCGCCAGGGCCCACACCATTGATCCTACCGATGAACAAGGCGCTATGGTCTTCAACACGGAGGTGCTCTTCCAGATGCTCGACAACCTCTTTAAGGGTGTCAACTTCCTCATCTGGCTTGTAGGTCTGGGAACCTTGCTGGCAGGTGCCATCGGTGTGTCGAACATCATGATGGTCACCGTCCGCGAGCGTACCACAGAGATAGGTATTCGCCGAGCTATCGGTGCTACGCCGAAGATGATACTGTCGCAGATTATCTCCGAGAGTATTGTGCTGACACTGGTGGCAGGTATGAGTGGCATTCTTTTCGGAGTGCTCATCCTGCAGATGCTCGAACTAGGTAATACGGAGGACGGCATTGTCGCGGCCCACTTCCAGATTGGTTTCTGGACGGCCATCTTCGCAGCCCTCGTCGTGTCCACTATGGGTGTCCTTGCGGGTCTTGCCCCAGCCGCCCGAGCCATGAGCATCAAACCCGTTGACGCCATGCGTGATGAATAACAGTGGTCAGCGGTTTTGTCGCTGACACCCCAAAAAAGAAAACAATAAAAAAACCAACAAAGATATGAAAAAGTACAGCAAACTGATTATCGCCGCCATTATCGCGCTGATTTTCATCGGAACATTCGTGTTCCTGTGGCAGAAGAGCCAACCCAAGGAAGTTGTCTACAACGAGTTTACCCCCACGACGGAGAACATCCAGAAGACGACCATCATTACCGGCAAGATTGAACCCCGCAACGAGGTCAATATCAAGCCGCAGATCTCTGGTATCATCTCTGAATTGTTGAAGGAGCCAGGCGACTATGTGAATGCTGGCGATGTGATTGCCAAGGTGAAGGTAATTCCCGATATGGCCCAGTTGTCGAGTGCCGAGATGCGTGTGCGTCTGGCAGATATCAACCTGAAACAGGCTGAAATTGACTTCCAGCGTGAAGAGAACCTCTTCAACCAGAAGTTGGTGAGTGCCGATGAGTATGATAAGACAAAGATAAAGCTGACTCAAGCTCAACATGAGAAGTCGGCTGCTCTGGATGCCCTCGAAGTGGTGCGCGATGGTGTGTCGAAGTCAAATGCCAAGGCCTCGTCTACGCTCGTCCGTTCTACCATCAGTGGTGTCATCCTTGATATTCCTGTCAAGGTCGGTAACTCCGTTATTCTCTCGAATACTTTCAACGATGGAACCACCATTGCCTCTGTTGCGAATATGAAGGACTTGATCTTCCGCGGTAATATCGACGAAACCGAAGTCGGACAGCTTGTCAGCGGTATGCCGATGAAGATTACCATCGGTGCCTTACAGGACCTGTCGTTCGACGCCGCCCTCGAGTACATCTCGCCAAAGGCAGTGGAAAGCAATGGTGCGAATCAGTTCGAAATCAAGGCTGCTGTCACAGTGCCCGCCGATTCTGTCGGTGGCAAGTCTGGTCATCTCCGTTCTGGCTATAGTGCCAATGCTGAAATCGTCCTCTCACATGCAGACAAGGTACTGAGCATCCCTGAGAGTGCCATCGAGTTCAGTGGCGACAGCACGTTTGTGTATGTTGTCAAAGGCGATGGCAAAAACAAAACCTACGATCGTACCTATGTGGAGACCGGACTCTCTGACGGTGTGAATATCGAGATTAAGAAGGGCATCACGGCTAAAGACAAGGTTCGCGGCCCAGAGATTGTAACTGATGATAAAGAAAAGTAAACGGTTATGAAAAAGTATATTCTATCGTTCATAGTTGCTTCAGTTGGCTTTAGTGCAGCCAGTGCCCAAAAGGCTTGGAGCCTCCGCGAGTGCTGTGACTATGCTATCGAGCACAGCATCCCCATTAAGCAACAGGAAAACCAGCGTCGTCAGCAGGAAGTTCAGCTGAGCACATCCCGTAACTCCCGCCTCCCAGACCTCAGTGCTAGTCTGAACCAGAACTTCTCGTTCGGTCGCGGTCTGACGGCTGATAACACCTATTCCAACACTAACACGTCGTCGACGTCGCTCCAACTGGGTGCCAGCATGCCTCTCTTCACAGGATTCCAGATTCCCAATCAGATCAAGTTGAACCAACTGAATCTCGAAGCTGCTACGGCAGATCTTGAGAAGGCAAAAAACGATATCCGCATGAAGGTGGCACAGGCATACGTGCAAATCCTTTACGACATGGAGATTTCCGAAGTCGCACATCGCCAAATCGACATCGATTCCATGCAGGTCGTGCGTCTCCAGGCATTCGTCAAAAACGGCAAGGCTTCTGAATCGGAACTATCCCAGCAGCGCGCGACACTCGCCAACAGTCGTCTTTTAGCGACCCAAGCTGACAACAACACGCGGTTGGCTGTCCTCACCCTCACACAGCTCCTCGAGCTTCCTACGCCCGACGGATTCTCCGTCGTCCGTCCTGCCTTAAGTGTGGACGACGGTTCCCCCGTCGTCATCATCCCTTCTCCCGACATCATCTACGCCGAGGCACTTGGCATCAAACCAGAGATTGCTGCTCAGCAACTGAAACTCAAAGGCACCGAGCATAACATTAAGATTGCTCGCGCAGGTTATTACCCCACGCTCTCGCTCAGTGGCGGTATGGGCACGAACTACTACACTACCAGCGGTTTCAAGTCCGACAATTTCAGCACACAGCTGAAGAACAATTTCTCGCAATACATCGGTCTGAACCTGAATATCCCCATTTTCAACCGTTTCCAGACGCGTAACAGCATCCGTACGGCGAAAATCCAACGCGAGAATCAGCAGTTGCAACTCGACAACACCAAGAAGACGCTCTATCAGGAAATCCAGAAGGTATATTACAACACTCTGAATGCACTGTCGAAGGAGCAGTCGTCGCTTGAAGCGGTAAAGAACACGCAGACTGCCTTCAATCTGATGCAAGCGAAGTATGAGAACGGTAAGGCGACTATCACTGAGTTCAACGAGTCGAAAAATACGTATCTTAAGTCCGAGTCTGAGCTCGTTCAGGCCCGCTACGAGAACCTTTACCAACATGCCCTGTTGGAATTCTATCGAGGTAAAGAACTGACCTTCTAAAAAGAAATAGTCCGCTAAATTAGCGGACTATTATTTTTTGGCTATTTTTGATATAGATGCCTTTCGTTTGTGGTGTACCGTTCAGTTTGCGACCATCCAGCGTGTACCAAGCACCATCTTTGTTGTCTGTACTTCTAACAATTTGCATCCCTGCACTTCCGTCATTGAAGTTCTTCAACTCGTAGAGGGCAGCGAGAGCCTTGCCGGTTTTATAATGGAACAAAGCTGCATTCCAATAGCCGCTGGTGAAGTCCTTTGACCAATCCTCTGTGCCGTTTTTGAAGACAATATTGTTGAGCGTATATTCTGGGTACCACCAGAAAAGACCATTGACATGAGGATGGGAATTGAGGGTTGCTATCAAGTCGGCAGTATATTTCCGCTGTCCTTCTTCGGTAATAGGCCATATGTCGCTGAAATCGTATTTCGCCCCAGAAATCGGCCACTCGAAACCATAGCCGGTTTCTACAATCATAATATTCTTTTCAGGGTACGAAGATTCCAGCGTTGTAAGTGTACTATTGAGCACATTGAGACCATTGTGAAAGTCGGGATAGTAGCTCAGTCCGATGATGTCGTAACTGACATTAGGATAGTTGCTCAGTTGCTGGTAGAAATCAATGACGTTCTGTGCCTTGCTCATCTCAGTATGGATGACAATTTTTGCATCAGGACATTCTTCCTTACAGGCTCTAATGGCTTCAGAGAGGTAGAGCGTGAATTTCTCCCACGTACCTCCGTCCTGTCCACCGCCTGCCGGCCATATATGACCTGTTGGCCACAGCATGCCGTAGGTGATTTCATTACCTGTCTGGATGAAGTCAGGAGTGGCGCCGACCTCGTTCAACTCCTTCAGACATTGTTTGGTGTAGGAATAGAGCAATTCTTCATAGAGGGCAGGGAGTACTCTGAACGATGCTGGTGTGCTGTGCTGGCCGGGATCAGTCCAAGTGTCGCTGTAATGGAAGTCGAGCATGAACTTGAACCCCGCAGCTTTGATGTCCTTGCCCATCGCTTTTACGTATTCCAAGTCTTGGATGGCTCCTTCCTTCCTATCGCTGGAAGAAGCGTTTGCTGGATCTACAAACAAACGGACACGCATGGCATTCCAACCTTGTTCCTTGAAGAAAGCCAATGGCTGGACGGCATTACCGTCTTTGTCGTTATAGATAGCTCCTTCGTCTAAGAACTTCTTCAACATGGAGATGTCACCACCCACATATTTCTGGGCGGAAACCATCGTGGTTACTGCGGTAAACAATAATAATAGTAGTAGTTTTCTCATATCGTCAGTAGTTTTGTTTTTACTTCTTGCATCTTCTCTGCATAGCAGAGTGTGGCGTTGCGAATTCCTCTTATTTCTTGTGCCTGTTGGCCCGTTGCTCACGGTATTTGGCCTTCTGCTTAGCAGAGCCACTACCGTGAGCACCAGTGATATATTTTTTCTTCTTGGCCTTGGTTTTCACTTTGTCCTCCTCTTTACGAGGACCACCACCACGACCAAACGAAATGCCATTCACCAAGATGTCTTGGAAATCTTTTTCTCCTGTAGCCATAATCGATTAATGATGGAACAATCTTACGCCTGTGAAGGCCATAGCAATACCGTACTTGTCGCAGGTCATGATGACATGGTCGTCGCGAACTGAGCCACCAGCCTGGGCAATGAACTCTACACCGCTCTTGTGAGCGCGCTCGATGTTATCGCCGAAGGGGAAGAAGGCATCAGAGCCCAGGGCCACCTTCGTGTTCTTGGCAATCCACTCCTTCTTCTCAGCCATCGTCAGCACCTCAGGCTGCTTGGTAAAGAACTGCTGCCAGGCACCGTCACGCAGTACGTCGTCGTGCTCGTCCTCAGAAATATATACGTCGATGGTGTTGTCGCGATCCGCACGGCGGATACCCTCCTTGAAGGGCAGTGCCATCACTTTCGGATGCTGGCGCAACCACCAGATATCAGCCTTGTTGCCTGCCAAACGTGTACAGTGGATACGGCTCTGCTGTCCGGCACCGATACCGATAGCCTGTCCGTCCTTTACGTAGCAAACAGAGTTCGACTGCGTATATTTCAATGTAATCAGTGCAATAATCAAGTCGCGCTTAGCATCAGCACTGAAGGTCTTGTTCTGTGTGGGGATATTCTCGAACAATGCGGGGTCATCGAGCTTAATCTCGTTGCGGCCCTGCTCGAAGGTCACGCCAAAGCACTGCTTCGTCTCAATAGGAGCGGGCTTATACGTGGGGTCAATCTTGATGACATTATACGTACCCTTGCGCTTGTCTTTCAGTATCTCAATAGCTTCAGCCGTGTAGTCGGGAGCAATGACACCATCGCTTACCTCACGCTTCAACAATAAAGCCGTAGTAGCGTCACACGTGTCGCTCAGTGCCACGAAGTCACCATAGCTCGACATACGGTCAGCACCGCGGGCACGGGCGTAGGCACAAGCAATAGCACTCTCGTCCAATCCTTTGATGTCGTCCACAAAATAAATCTTCTTCAGTGTGTCACTCAGGGGCAGACCGACAGCGGCTCCTGCAGGGCTTACGTGCTTGAACGAGGCTGCAGCAGGCAGACCAGTAGCTGCCTTCAGCTCCTTCACCAACTGCCACGCATTCAGTGCGTCGAGGAAGTTGATATAGCCAGGGCGGCCGTTAATCACTTCGATGGGTAACTCGCCCTCTGTCATAAAGATACGCGAGGGCTTCTGATTGGGATTGCATCCGTACTTAAGTGCTAATTCTTTCATATTGTTATGCTATTTTTTGTTTCTGCCTGCAAAGGTACAAAATAAATTTGGAATATTGCAGAATAAGAAAAGAAAAAAGAGATACCTCAATCGTGAAGTATCTCTTTTTATGTCGTGCAGGTTTCGTCTGAGATTACTCAGCAGTAGCACGGGCACCGCTACGCTTCTCCTTAATACGAGCAGCCTTACCAGTAAGCTTACGCAGATAGTAAAGCTTAGCGCGACGAACCTTACCAACCTTGTTCACCTCGATGCTCTCAATGTTTGGCGACTCGATGGGGAAGATACGCTCTACACCAACGGTACCTGACATCTTGCGAACTGTGAAGCGCTTTTTGTCACCGTGACCGCAAATCTTGATGACTACGCCACGATAGAGCTGGATACGCTCCTTAGAACCCTCGATAATTTTGTAAGCGACAGTGATAGTGTCACCAGCCTTGAACTCTGGGAACTTTAATTAAATCCATTTTCTTTTTAAACGTTTAAAATTGTTGTATCGTTCCATGCGCAACATAACAGGCCTCTCGAGACTTCCTGCCAGCGATTACGCGGAAAGCGGCTGCAAAGGTACAACTTTTTTTTGGATTATGTGCAATAATTCGGATTTTTTTTGTATTTTTGCAGCATAAATAACTAAAAATATGAAGAACAAGACACTTTTTTTACCCGTTTTGGGTATGATGATAGTGGTCATGGGCTGTCGGTCACACTATGAGATTGCAGGTATTCAACGAACGCGAATACTGGTGGACAGCCGTTACGATGCACAGCCTGATGCCCGGGCTGCTGAGTTTATGAAACCCTACAAACATGTGGTCGATAGTGTAATGGGACCCGTGGTTGGCCGTTCTGCCAAGTATATGACAGCCCAGCGACCTGAG
Source organism: uncultured Prevotellaceae bacterium (assembly GCA_900318555.1). Taxonomy (GTDB): domain Bacteria; phylum Bacteroidota; class Bacteroidia; order Bacteroidales; family Bacteroidaceae; genus Prevotella. Next base: position 29,079 of record ONKX01000030.1, read on the forward strand.
GGAACACTGTCGAACCTGCTTTCTGACATTTTGATTTGGGCGGCAAAGGACTACAGCGAACACCCCGACTTTGCTATTTACAATATGGGCGGTGTCCGTGCTGCTCTGCCCAAAGGCGAAGTAACCTATGGTGACGTGGTTGATATCGCACCGTTTGAAAACAAGATTGCCTTCGCGACGTTGAGTGGCAGCGACGTGCTGGACCTATTCCGTCAGATAGCCTCTGTGGGTGGTGAGGGTGTCAGTAGTGCCGTACGTATGGTCATCACAAAAGACTATCAATTGGAGTCGCTGACAATTAACGGTGAACCTGTCGATCCCCAGCGTGACTATCGCGTTGCAAGTATCGACTATCTTCTGGGGGGTACCGACAAAATGGAGGCTTTCAAGAAAGCCCGTGACCTCCATACTCCGAAGGAAACGTCGAACAATACGCGTTTCATCATTATGCATTATTTCAGTGAGATGGCCAAACAGGGTAGGGACGTGGACGCAGAAATTGAGGGACGAATTGTTGTGAGGTAAGAAGTAAGAGGTAAAAAAGATGAGAATTATGAAACGTACACCTATTATTATAATAATGTTGCTGCTGGCGCTCAGTGGGCAAGCCAAGAAACATAAGCAGCTGGTCATTCTGCACACCAACGATACTCATTCGCAGATATATCCCATCAGCAGTCAACTGCCCGATACGATGAAGGCTGGACGTGGAGGATTCCTCCGACGTATAGCCATGCTCAAAGAAGAGCGTGCCAAGCACCCCGACCTGTTGTATTTCGATTCGGGCGACTTCTTCCAGGGTTCAGCCTATTTCACCATGTTCAAGGGTGATGTGGAGATAGGACTGATGAACCAGATGGGCATTGATGCCTCGACCATCGGTAATCATGAGTTCGACTTCGGACTGGAGAACATGGCCCAGATGTTCCGTAAGGCCACTTTCCCCATCCTTTGCACGAATTACGACTTCACAGGTACACCGATGGAGGGCGTGGCGAAACCCTGGATCATCATCAAGCGCAACGGACTGAAAATCGGTGTCTTTGCCGTTTGTCCGAAGATGCAGGGACTAGTTGCCGACAAGCTCTGCGTAGGGGTGAAGTATCTCGATCCAGCTCAGGTAGCCCTCGAGACGGCTACCATGCTGAAAGTTGAAAAGAAGTGCGACATGGTCATCTGCATCTCCCATTTAGGCTGGAACAACAATCGCGGTGAGGACGACCAATATATGATTCATGGTTCGCACAATATCGACCTCGTGTTGGGCGGACACACCCATACCTACATGACCGAGCTGCAGTACGAACCAAACCTTGACGGCAAGCCTGTTCCCGTCGACCAAAACGGTAAAGCTGCCATCTTCGTTGGGAAAATGATAGTCGATTTCAAATAATCTAGATCGTCTAGAGATTCTAGAATATCTAGTTTATTCAAAGTAGAACGTCAGCACAATCATCTTCGACTGCGCTTTGCTGACACTGCCAGCATAGGCCTTGAGGTTATCATCGCGCAGTTCGTTTTTATGATTCGTGTCCAGCGCATTGGTCAGTCCGAAACAGAACTTCAATTCCGGAATCAGCTTGAAGAACGGCAGATAGAAGTCGCAGCCCAGACCTATTTCCAACATCGTGTCGTAGCGCTTCAGGCGTACCATGTCTGAGTCGCCGCCCGTCAGGTTCATCATGGGGTTAATGCCTGCCATGATGTACGGGCGGTGGTTGTTCCAGCGTGGTGCGGCAAACTTCAGGTCAATAGGCATCGACACGTAGGTGTTCTTCAGATCCTGCGTCTGCGAGAACGGTCGGCCCTCAGCATCCAACTGCTTCATGTTGAGGAATGTCAGGTGTTTCGCGCCGAAGTGCATCTGCGGTGTAAACCTCAGCGTGAAATTGTCGCTCAGTCGCCATTCCGCCAACACGCCTACACTGAATCCTGGGTTCCATTTGTCGGCATCACACACTACGAGTTCGTCGTGCACCGATCCGTCCTCGTAGGTAATCGTCTGGGGACCGGTGTTTTCAAACTCAATATCCTGCATATTCAGACCTACCAGAATGCCAAAATGCAATGGCCGCAGGTCAACATACGGCTTGTTCTGCACGCGACGGTCAATCTGTCCTACTGCCGCCAGCGAGCAGACTATCATGATAGTCAATATCGATAATCTTCGTTTCATATACTCTATTATAACGGCATTTATCCCCATTTTATTATTTCGATAACGTATAAATTAAGCAGAAAACTGCATTTTTCCTACCATAAATTAGGTATGATTCGAAATTTTTCTTACCTTTGCATCACTTTTAGTGAGTATTTTAAGTTAAACAATTTAATTTTATAACATTATGGCATACGTAATTGGTGACGACTGCATCGCATGCGGAACATGTATCGATGAGTGCCCCGCTGGAGCAATCTCTGAGGGCGACAAGTATTCTATCAACCCCGATGTTTGCACAGAGTGCGGCACATGCGCTGACGTTTGTCCGTCAGAGGCTATCAGCCTTCCCTAAGGAAAGTAACTGATTTTTATGTGGTTTAAACAAAACGGGCTTCCTTTCGGGAGCCTGCTTTTGTTATTGTCGTATCCGTCTAATCGGGTTCACCACTATATTCTGCAGATACTGGAAATGCCAAAAAAACGATTCCGCAAGACCTAGATGAACTTGCGGAATCTTGCTATTATCTACTCGTTCCTTAGAATCCGAAAAGTTCGGAGATCGGGTCTATGCCTAAACCTAAATCTGGAGCCATTGGGTCGATTATACCCTCATCGTCAACACCTCCGTAGTCAATACCATTGTCAGATGTCACACCACTACCTGCCAACAGTTGCATATTCTTTATCTCCACTACGTCCATCGATGGAGCTATATATTCTTTCTTTTTCATAGTGTATCTATTTATTTAATAATAACCTTTTTACCGTTCTGGATGTACAGACCCTTACCGGGATTCTCTACCTGCTGACCACTCAAGTTGTAATATTTGTTGTCGCCAACAGTCTGCTTTACGTTATTGATTCCAGTTGTTCCACCATCAAAGGAGATGAACACAGGAGCGCTGGAACCTTCAACTGATGCTAGCACATCGGCAAACTCGAAATATGCGCGGAATGCCTTCATCTTTGTAAGCCCCTTCGAATACCAGAACTTACCTCCACTCAGAAAAAGGTTATCTTCTGGAACAAGGAAATCAGCTACATAAGTACCTGTTAGATATCCTTTTTCAGCCTTCTTCTTACCAACTTGCACAGAAGGTTCAACCTCTGGATCAATATCTACAGCGTCTGCAGTAAAACTTGTAATCGCTGACGACACCTTAATAATATAAGGATGGTTAGCCTCAATAGCAGTTACGGGCGTAAAGCCGACATTAATAGCCACTATGTCGCCCTCGCCATCTTCCTCAGACGACCAACTAGTAAAGTCAGCCAACTCCACATCATCACCGAAAGCAGCCTTACACTGGGCCTCTGACATAGCAAACGGCAAGCAGATGGTATTCCACTGATTGGCAGTGAGCGTACGCTTTACACGTACATCTACACCAGTAGCAGCTGCAGGAGCCGTAGTGGAAGTTTCATCCAGGATGGTGCGTAGTTCCGCATCTTCACCAATAGTCACTGTGAAGTTGCTCTCTGCAAGATTCTGTTTTGCACCCTCAACTGGAACAAGGAGGATGTCCTTGATGGTTCCTGTAAATTTCTGTCCAACAGTCACAGCAGCCTTGGGCTTAATAGTGAATGTCAGCAAAACGCCTGAAGTACCTTTTAACGGCTTACTGCTCAACGACAGTCCAGCGACCTTTACCAAGCCCTCACTTAGGTTTGCTGTCACACTGTGACTTGCATCGTGACAACTTCCCATTGTACAGGCAACATCTGTACCTTCCGCCATTACAAACTCCAATTCCTCAGGCAATTGCAGGTTAAACGAGTAGCCCGTGTATGTGTCGGCAGCGTCAAATTGGAAGTTGACGGTCAACGTAGCTTCATAATTCTTAGGCAGCTCAATGTCTGCTACGCTAAACGCATTTGTTTGCGCTCTCGACGTGCCTGCTATCGCAAGCAGCGCCATGATTGAAAAAAGAATCTTTTTCATTGCATAGTTAGTATTTAGTTATTACTTTCTTATTACTTTATCACTACAGATTGCAAAGATACGATAAAAAATTTGTATTACCAAACATTTTGCCAATTTTTTTATTATTCTGGTTCTGGCAGGGCAAAACCGAACTTAGGAGCCAAGGCTGGTATCTTACCGACTACGAGGTTCACGATACGAACGGCATCAGCTACATCCACCTCACCATCACCATCTACGTCCGCTGCTTTTTCTACAAATTTGCTGACAGGCTTGCCCACATAATAATTAATAATCAGCACGGCATCGGCCAAGTCTATAACGCCATCGCCATCTACATCGCCTTTTATGTAATCTTCAATTGTTATCTTCGACTGTGTACTCTGTATGGCAGGCTTCGTACCATCGGTATTCACAATCAGCGGGCTCTGCACGCCTATTGCATATTCTCCTTCGATTATGTTATCATCCACATGGGCTTTAATGGTCAGCACTACTCCATCATTGTCCGTGAGTGCCTTTGAGCTGAGTGAGATAACTGCCACCTTATACGTGTTGTTTGTCAGCTTGTTTGTTGTCAGCGTGTGTTCCTTGTGGCGGGCACTCATCGTTACTGCATCGTCAAAGTCACCATCCGTGCTTGTACTGATAGTCACTCCTGCAGGAAGCACCAATTCAAATCCGTAAGAAGTTACAGAATTGGCATTCTTCAGTTTAATCTTAATGTTCACGTCTGTACCTGCACTTCCTTTCAATGGTTCTACATAGATGGCGTTCGCCATATTCGATACATCAGTAACCTCTACCGTCGTCTGAGGATTTGGATCATCAGGATTAACAGGGTCTGATCCGCCAGTTCCACCAGAAGCAATCAGATAAGGATAGCTTATACCTTCTTCTATTTTCCAAATCTTCGAGAAATCCCAGCCTAACACCTCATAAGTTACCTTTGTCTTCAACAATTCCAGAGATGTTGCTTTTCCTTCAACTATATCGTCGGTCTTATTCTGAGGAACACCATTCAATGAAACCTGCATCGTACTGAGCGCCAAGTTGCTCTCATTTGGATCAGATGCCCCATTTTTGAAACCGCCAATGACTCGACATCCCCATGATGACTGAGCTGACAAGGATAAAATGTTGTTGCATGCTACGCTATTTGTCAGGCTTGCATTTGGCCCATCAAGTTCGCCCACAACGCCAGCTCCATACATATAACCATAAACGTCACCGCTTGCATAGCACTTATCTATCGAGCTAAATGTATAGCCAACTAAGCCAGCAGTGAACTGTATTCCAGTTGTCTTTGCTGTACTATAGCAATTATCGATTGGTGATAAAGCATAGCCAACCAACCCACCGGAATAACTATTATCACCAGAAGCAGTTACCGTTCCTCCTGACGAACAAAGCGTAATTGGAGTCTCTGAATAACCTACCAAACCACCAGCGTAGTAATTGGCTCCAGTTGCAGTAAGTGTTATTTGGGCATTAGAACTCTTGATAGTACCATTTTTCGATTCACCTATCAAGCCACCTGCCTTTCCTTCTGCCCCTGTAAGATTAATAACGGATTTGATGTTACATGCAGAAACGTTACATTCCTCCGTCTGTCCAGCTAATCCACCAACAAAGGCATTGTCTGCCCCGCTTGTAATGGTTCCATCAAACGTAATCTCACTTATTCCCGATGTAAGAAGTAAGCCAGCAACGCCACCTGTATGATTTGTTCCTTCTACATCACCCTTAACCTTACAGTTGACAATACTACCTTTGGCATTACGTCCAATCAATATACCTGTATAGTCGCCACCTTTCACCTTTTTGCCTGAAGCCACTTCTACAGTGAGGTTCTTAATCTGGCCCGCAGAGAAGTTAGAGAAGAGACCATTAAAGTTCTCCGTGGTATTTATCCAAAGACCAGTTACTTTATGGTTGTCACCATCAATATAGGTCACCTCACCACTATTGCGGCCTATGGCTGGCCAACCTTCCATTGGACTATTCTCGTTGATCCACGAACTCAAATTAATATCGTTCATCAACTTATAGTAGCCACGATTTGAGGCGCCTTGCAAATCTTCTGCCGTATAGATGCGATAGGGGTCTTCTTCAGTACCACTACCAGGATAGCCCACGAACGATGTGGCAAAATAGGATGGTGTCATACCCTCTACGTCTGCATAAACCTTTACCTGAGCTCCACTTTGCAATGGTTCTGTCGAGAAGGTCCAATTGTTACCATTACATGTTGTTGATACGGCATCCTGATCCTTATAATAAAGGTAAACAGTACCGCCATTCAGACTCTTACCACTAATACCCATTTTTTGCGAAACCAATTCACTCTCTATCACTGGTGGCGCAGCCTGATACTTCTTATAAGGATAACTTTCTGTTTCCAGAATATTCCAGTTTTCGTCAAAATTCCAGCCCCATGATACGTAGTTGGCTTTCAACTTGAGTGCCGACGGGCCGATACTAGTTCCATTTTGGAAATCGTCATCAACTTCCTGAACGACACCTTGCAAAACAACTCGTGTCTGAGTCAATGCACGATTTGCTTCAGAAGAAGCTAAAGTACCGATTATTACATAATCTGTCTCAACTAAACCATAGATACGTCCAACATTGGATGAAGTGGCAGAGACAATACTGTTAATCGAAACATTTGACTTGATAGTTGTTGTATTATAACTTTCGCTCTCTTTTTCTCCGCTTACTTGTCCAACAATGCCACCAACATTCAATGAGCCATAAATTGTAGCGTGAGAGAAATTGTTTTGGAGGGTACCACCACTCTTGTAACCAACCAATCCTCCAACATTATCTGTGCCTTGTATATTTCCACTATAGTAGTTGTTGGTTAACGATAGACTAATGGTGTTTCGAGTATAAGTGTAATATGTATAGGGAGCCCTGCCTACTTGTTCTGTACCATCATAAATAGCACAACCTACAGTTATATATCTTATTTGTGGTTGCCCTTGCTTGGGACGATAATTTGGGTCAGTCCTTTCATAAGTATCATTAATTATATTGGAACTAGGTGTATATCCATTTGACGTTGTCTCATATCCAACTAGTCCGCCAACACATGTATTACCATTAATATTTCCAATAGCAGTACAGTTGTTTAGCATTTTAGTAACAGTTGTTCCTGTACTAATCGTTTCGTAATACCAATTTACATGACTGTCATAATAGTCTTTCCTAGATTCATAGGTGTGCAAAGTGGGTGGCGCAACTGTATTTAGAACGGCACCAATAAGTCCACCAACATATGACAAACCGTTGATGTCGCCAAAGTGGCTACAGCTCTCCAAGCTCTCAATACAAGCACCTTTACTAATACCAACAATTCCTCCAATATAATCACCAGAAGCAGTAATCCTGCCTTTTGTAAAACAATCGGCAAAAGAAGTGGTTGATGTTTCAAGCGAACCAGCGACACCACCAACATATTGTTTTCCAGTCAAGTCACCTTCGTATGTGCAGTTGTTTAGAATACCATTCTCACAATAACCAGTTATACCGCCTGTATAGTCTTGTCCTGATATGGTTCTTTTAATATTAATGTTTGTCAATGTTGCAGCCTTTGCCCAACCTATCAGTCCTCCTGTATAATCACCAGCTCCAACAATGGTTCCAGAAACCGTACCTTCAGTAAATGTCCCACTATCTACGTAACCAATTAGACCTCCAGTTTTTTCTGAAGAAGTAACAGAAACAGAAGCACTAAACGTATTGTAGGTAGTGTTATTTGAATAACCAGCAAAACCACCAACACTGGAATTACCTTTCACACCATAGCTTTCTGTCATCATAATGTGACAATTAGTGATAGTTGATCCAATAACGGAACCCACGAGAACACCAACGCAATCGTTACCAAGGACAGAACTCCCTTCAATCGTAAAGTTGTTGATAGTTGCACCGCTAACAGAGCCAAAGAATCCAACATGATTCGTGGAATTGCGCTTTATCATCAAACCAGTAACCTTATGATTATTGCCATAGAAAACACCTTTGAAAGGCGAAGACTCTACACCAATCGGCAACCATCCCTGATTAGGATTGTTCTCTGCAATCCAATTAGTGAGATCCAAGTCCTTCATCAGTTTAAACACCACTCCCTCTTGATCAAGGAAATTCGATACTTGTGCCAGTTGATCTTGATTAAAAATAAGATAAGGGTCCTCCTCGGTTCCTGTCCCCGATCCGCTAAACTGAGCAAATGTAGTTGCCACGCAGCATAGGAACATTGCTGCTAAAGTTAGTAATCGTTTCATAATTATACCATTTTAATTTCATCCATACTTATATATTGGAGTTCTCCTTTATGTTGGCAGAAAACACAGATAATGTCATCGCAAATATCTGTCAGCCTTTTATTTTTCAAAATCGTAATTAAATCTTTTTCTGTTCCACCAGTCAACAAAAATACACAATATTTGAATGGTGTCGCACCATATTTTAATTTTCCCTCTGTATGCATATATGATAATTTTTCTAAATCATTCACTAGATTCTCTTCAGAAAGGGAAACTTTACGTTTTATCTCTATAGCAATTTCCTGGTTATGACAATCACCTTGTCCTTTATGCAAAATCATGTCAGGAAATACAGGACATCCATCAAGTTTTTTTCCAGCCTCTCCGTTAATTATTCGTTTATCATCTTCATTTAATAGCCCATTATTATAATTTTCCAGTATTATTGACCATTGATGATATAATTCGTATGCAAAAACTCTTTCAAGTTGTTCTTCCATCTGGCTCGTTCCATTTTGATAATTATTAGAATAGTAATAATAATTATTATCGACTTCTAGAACCGCCTTAAAGAAATTCTTAACGTGTACATTATCAAAAGCTTCCAATCCTTGGTATTCTCCTTCAACAAGTTTTATTGTTCCATTCATAAAAATGATATTCATGCACCAACTAACACCTCAGAGTCGGCAGTTAAACATATTGTTTCAGGTTAGCTTATGATACAAAAAAGGCGTAGGTGTCTGCTTCTCTGCCCATCCTGGCATAACAGGCCTTCGCATTGCCCAAACCACACAGGATAGACAACGCTTATCAGCCCACGCCAGAACGAACTATATATAATAAGGTATATAGAAACGCTCAACGTAACGCTTCGGTTGTCATCTGTCTGTTGTGGTTTTACGGATTTGCGAAGTTCGTTATGCACAACGACAGACGTTCGAAAACGTCTTTCTCATAAAATAAGACCGCCCGCTTTGCCCCTAAGGACTAACAAGCGATGCTGCAAAGTTAAGAAATATTTTCGAAAGTTCCAAATATTTAGACAAAAATTTGCTTTTCGGGCCCAACTCACGATGTTGTCCCTATGTCAGAGTCCCTTGACATAACGTTGAAGGTTACTATCACACCAGAAAATTAGTTTAACACGACACTCTTTCC